>NZ_DJUM01000047.1:115858-147317 GCF_002440475.1 Exiguobacterium sp. UBA6282
GTTGTGAGAATTGAAAGCGCTTTTACAAATTGATGCAATCGTTTGCTCAATATGTAGCACGACAGGTACATAAAAGAGGAGAGTGTAGAAGATGGAACGTAAATGGTGGCATGATAGTGTCGTTTATCAAATTTACCCTCGTAGTTACAAGGATTCGAATGGAGATGGAATCGGTGACTTAAACGGAATCGTTGAAAAATTGGATTATCTGAAGACACTTGGCATCGACGTCATCTGGTTAAGTCCAGTCTATGATTCACCGAATGACGACAATGGATATGATATCCGAGATTATGAAGCCATCATGAAGGAATTCGGAACAATGGATGATTTTGATCGTCTTCTAGATGAAGCGCATGCACGAGATATCAAAATTGTCATGGATCTCGTCATCAATCATTCGTCGGATGAACATCGGTGGTTTGCGGAATCGCGTCAAAGCAAGGACAATCCGTATCGGGATTATTACATGTGGCGTCCAGCAAATCCAGACGGTTCATTACCGAACAATTGGGGTTCGATTTTCTCTGGTCCTGCATGGGAATATGATGAGGCAACAAATGAGTATTACTTACATCTATTCTCGAAAAAACAGCCTGACTTGAATTGGGAAAATGAACAGATGCGTCAAGAGGTTTATGGGATGATCCGTCGTTGGTTAGATCGAGGAATCGATGGTTTCCGGATGGATGTCATCAACTTGATTTCAAAGACACCTGGATTACCCGATGCGACGGTCCATCCAGGAGCATTGTATGGAGATGGTGGAGAACACTATATCAATGGACCGCGTGTCCATGAATTTCTACATGAGATGAACGAAGCATCGTTTGGAAAGTACGATGTCCTGACAGTCGGTGAGATGCCGGGAGCAACAACAGATGATGCCATTCTTTACACGGATCCGGCACGTAAAGAGGTCAACATGGTCTTTACGTTCGAACATATGGATCTTGATTCAGGTCCGAACGGAAAATGGGATGTCATTCCGTTTGATTTGCTTAAACTCAAGCAAAATTTCACCAAATGGCAAACAGCGTTGCATGAAACAGGCTGGAACTCCCTCTATTGGAACAACCACGATCAACCTCGAGTCGTCAGTCGATTTGGTAATGATACGACGTATCGCGTCGAGTCAGCTAAAATGCTCGCTACGCTCTTACACCTTCTAAAAGGAACGCCATATATCTATCAAGGCGAAGAAATCGGAATGACGAATGTCGCGTTTGAAGACATTACGGACTATGAAGATATCGAAATTCGGAACATGTGGAAAGAACGTACGGCACAAGGAGCATCACCGGCAGAACTACTACGTTCCATCCATATCAAAGGACGCGACAATGCGCGGACACCGATGCAGTGGGATGCATCGGAAAATGCTGGTTTCTCGACGGGAACACCATGGTTGAAGGTCAATCCGAATTATCCAGACATCAATGTGGAACAGGCGCTTGCCGATGAACAGTCCATCTTCTATTACTACCAGCAATTGATTCGACTACGACATGATCATGAACTCGTCGTATACGGTCGCTATGAACTCTTACTTGAAGATCATCCGGAAGTCTACGCGTATTCGCGGACGCTTGAAGGAGAAACGTGGTATATCTATTGTTCGTTTGCAGATCATGACATTCATGTACCGATTTCTCACGCGACAACGGATCGCGTGATTGGTAACTACGCTGACACCAATACATCGGATGGCTTGACATTACGGCCATATGAATCTGTCGTTTTCCGAACGTTTGACGCTTAAATTTTCTGATTAAAAAATGGCATTGCCCTTACNNCTTACAAATGTAGGGCGATGCCATTTTAGTCTTTATGAAGTGACCGTTCTAATTGCACGATCTGTTTCACTTGTGAAATAATTTTTTCGCGATCAGTTATTGTCGAATTAAGATGGATACCGTACAACCGATCAGGACCAGAAGGCTTCTCATGCAATAAAAATCCATCGATGCAGAGCGGCTCGTGCCCTTCGATTAACGAGAACTCAACAACGATTTTCATTGATTTTTGAAGAGGCAGTTTTAATGCAGTAGTGATTGCCATTCCATTTGGTGAGATGTTATGAATCTTCATCAAGCCTTTTGGTGTCCGTTGCTCATTTTTCAGCAAATAAAACTCGCCCGTTACGGGTGTTTTCAATGTATAGCGAAACGGTTCATTACGTTTAATCTTCATCTAGGCACCTCCATTCCCATTATCCGACAATTCGCAAAACTCTTCTAGTCTTTTTTATCAGGCTGCAGCATCTGTTGATCGTTTCGTCGGATGGATGCGCTTTGCTAAATACATGAATGGTGTCGCGAACCAGGCGACGACGAATTTTGCGAGATATGTCGTAATGAAGATTTGCCACCAAATAGAGAATGGCATATCGTGAAAGGCGATCGCACAAAATGTCAACGTATCGAGCAGTTGGCTTAATACAGTTGATCCCGTCGTCCGTAACCAAAGTTTTCGTTCGCCTGTCTTTTGACGAATCTTCGAATAAATGAAGACATCAAACAATTGCGACACGAGATAAGCGGCAAGACTACCGACAGCAATCCATGGCAGGAGTCCGAATAGTAGATGTAAAGAATCAGATGTTTCGAGTGCTGCTTTATCGGCGAGTGGGGTATACAAGAGACTGAATTGCATGAGGACGGTCGTCGTGATCAAGGAAAAGAAACCCATATAGACACCTTTTCGAGCGACCTGTTTGCCATATTTCTCATTGAGAATATCCGTCGCTAAATAACAACTGCCATAAACGACATTTCCTAACGTGAAGACGAAACCAAAAATATCGACGGTTTGTGTGACTTGAATGTTTGCAATGATTGTTGCGATGGCAATCCACATCAACAATCCGGTCTTTCCAAATAGATAATAACTGAAAATCAATAATCCCATCGTTAATAAAATGGAAGGGATCCATAACCATTCGTTCATGAGGTAGACTCCTTTCTGTTCATACAGATGAAAATTGTACGCTGAAATCGATCGCCTGTCAAAGGTGAGTTACACATGTGACCAATATAAAAAAGACCATGAATCTCATGGTCTTTCAAATAGTGTTCAACCGAGTCGTTGTAAAGAATATCGACGTCGTCTCCCTTTGACGTAATAGTTCTCAATCGACGTAAAGTCATTTGCTTCTAAAATACGTTTCGCGTAAAAAGCGTGTGGTGATTGATCGAGAACACGCGCGCGTACTTCATGACGATCTAGTACTCCCGAATGCTTTAATGCTTCGGCAACTGCTTGAGTAGCTATACCACGTCGTGTATAAGGATCAAACACCATAAAGTCGAGTTGAAAATAGTGACCCATTTTCAAAAGTAGAACCCGCCCGACGATCGTATCTGCTTCAACGATATCAAAGTAGTAATCTTCAGGATAACTGTGCTCGACGGAATCAAAAGCTCGCTCTTCTCCAAGCTCATGGTCATACCCTTTGATTTCTTGCGGAGACAGCCCATATGCTTGCTCGCCATACTTCAAGAAATGGTCGTACTCAGCTTGATCGACATGACGTAATGCTCGACGTCTTAATTCCATCACAAAATCCTCCCTCATCCCAATTGATGCTTCGTTTACATTATAGCGATACCCTCCTTGCAATTGCAAAAATTAACTGGAACCGATCCGCAGGAAGAAATTTAAAAAAATCATTTTGTAATCATCTTGTGATTGTTTTAATTACCTCGAAATATGGTAAAGTAATGATGTAGACAACTGCATACTGGAAGGGGCTGGAAACGTGTTCACAGAACGTGACGGAATCAAATTGCGTTTAGAGCAAATCGAACGATTGTATTCGGACTTGAATCGTGAAGCGAAACAATTGACGGAACGCTTACGCCAATTAGATGAACAAGGGGATGAAGTACAACATGATCTTTCTCTTAACAAAGAAGATCGTGATCATTTGAAGTCAAGCATCGATGAGACACTTCAAGCTCTCATGAAACGGACTACGGTCGATGCAAAAGTCGAACAGGAAAAGCAAGAAGACCTGATTTCGAAAAAAGCATTGATCGAAGATATTGAAGGATTATTGAAGAAAAAGAAATGAGCTAGCTGCGGCTGGCTTATTTTTTATGGGGGAAATAAGTATGAAACCAACCATTGGACTGACGACGTGTCTTCGTCCGACTGACGTCGTGCATCATCGTGTGAAGCAGTTATTAGCGGATGAGACGATACACTTCGTCTATATCGCACGGCAAAAAAAAAGCATAGAACACCTACAACAGGAGACGAGATTGCCGGTATTAGTCGTCGATAAGAAACGACTAGATTTATACCCACTAGGCGAAACGGCATCGTTCTTTTTCCATCCTTCAAGTGCGGTCTTTCGCATCAAACAAATTGATGCAGGTGGAAGAGATCCTCTCGTTGCGATGGGACGCCTATCAGAAGGGATGCATGTGTTAGATTGTACACTCGGTTTAGGTGCAGATGCGATTGTCATGAGTCATGCCATTGGAGATCAGGGGCGGATCATCGGTCTAGAAAGCAAGACTGAGACAGCCTTTGTCGTCAAGGACGGATTAAAACGCTGGGAAGAATCTTACGAACCAATCAATCAGGCGATGCGACGAATCGAAGTAAAAGTCAGACACCATCTCGCATTTTTGAAAGAATGTCCGGATAATTGCTTTGATGTCATCTACTTTGACCCCATGTTTGAACAGACTGTTGAAGAATCGACACATCTAGACGCTTTACGAAAACTTGCGAATTATGAAGCCTTATCTGTTGAAGCGATGATTGAGGCGAAGCGTGTGGCACGTCAGCGCATCGTATTAAAAGCACATTATGAGAGCCCGCTGTTTGAGCGCTTTGGATTTGAACGATCCAAGCGTAAGACGTCGAAGTTGCATTATGGCGTGATTGAACTGTAAGTCAAAAAAGACCTCTGCCGATTTTGCGGCAGAGGTCTCACTGTTGATAGTGATTATTGAATAGCGTCTTTTAATTCGTCTTCCATCTCTTCGAACGTTTCCTGAACGGCACTGACCGGTTGTTTCGTCATCAAGCTGACGACGACCGTAAAGATCAAGCTGGTGAAGAATCCAGGTACCATTTCGTAAAGCGTCGTGCTAAGCCCGAGTTGCACCCAAATGATGACAGTCAAGGCACCTGAGATGATACCTGCTAATGCGCCTTGTTTCGTCATCCGTTTCCAGTAGAGGGAAAGCAAGATGATCGGACCAAAGGCAGAACCGAATCCAGCCCAAGCGTAACCGACAAGTGCAAGAATTGTCGCTGACGGATTCCAAGCGAGGATACTCGCAACGATAGCTACGACAAGAACAGCAATTCGACCTGTTAAGACGAGTTGTTTATCTGTTGCATTCTTTTTCAAGAACGTCTTGTAAAAGTCTTCTGTCAACGCACTTGATGTGACAAGTAATTGTGAGGAAATCGTCGACATGATTGCCGCGAGAATCGCAGCCATCAAGAACCCTGTGATATACGGGTGGAATAGTACATCCGAGAAACGGATAAAGACTGTTTCCGGATCACCTAGTCCATTCCCTTGTCCTTCGAAATAGGCAATTCCAACTAGACCTGTCATCATGGCACCAATGATAGAGATGAACATCCATCCAATACCGATGCGACGAGCACTTTTTAAGTCCTTGACAGAGCGAATTGCCATAAAACGAACAATAATATGTGGTTGACCAAAGTAACCAAGTCCCCAAGCAAGGAATCCGATGATTCCAAGAACTGTTGTCCCTTTAAATGGATCAAACAACGAAGGGTCTAATTTTTCAGCATAGTTGAATGCACCATCGACTCCGCCGACGTCGGTCAATGCAACGACAGGAACGAGCACGAGTGCAATGAACATGATACAGCCCTGGACGAAGTCGGTCCAACTAACTGCGAGAAAACCGCCGAATAAGGTGTAGGCGATTACGACCGCAATCGTCAAGAGCATACCATAGTGGTAATCAAATCCGAATGAGCTGACAAATAATTTTCCACCTGAAACGATTCCAGCTGATGTGTAGAACGTGAAGAAGATGATGATGACGAGTGCTGACACAGTACGAAGCACGCGTGATTTGTCTTCAAAACGATTCTCTAAGAAATCAGGAATTGTAATCGAGTCATTTGCCATTTCCGTATAGAGTCGGAAACGTGGAGCGAGTACTAAATAGTTTACGTAACATCCAATCAATAATCCGAGTGCGAGCCAGAGTGCTGAAACACCTGTCGCGTACATGGCGCCGGGAAGTCCCATGAGCATCCATCCACTCATATCCGATGCACCAGCAGAAAGTGCTGTAACACCAGGACCGAGATCGCGTCCGCCTAACATGTAATCCTCTGTGTTCGTCGTTCGTTTGTAGGCAAAATAACCGATTGCCAACATGAGAACAAGATACAGAATGATTGAAATCCATTCTTGCGTCATAAAGTTAAATCCTCCAAATACAATAGTTTTTTTACGATCAAGCATACATTGACCTGTTCGCCAAATGATATGTTCCCCACCTTACAGGGGATAAAACGACTTTGCAAGCCACTTCATTTTCAGGAAAAGTGCCACCATGCCTAGTGCCTCAAGAGATTGAAACGGTTTTAGTCCCTATTAAAGTTCTTCTAATCAAAATATTCCGAATAATTCACTGCATTAAAAAATGACCTTAATGATTTAAGGTCATTCGAGTCAAATTAATTGCTCCAAAATCGTTCGTACGCAGCGCTTAAGCGGTCTAGAGCTTGATCGAGCTGTGCGCGAGGGCAACCGATATTTAAGCGTTCAAACGTTTCTCCATGGGAACCGAATGAAGAACCGTGTGTCAAAGCGAGTTTTGCTTCCTTAACGAGCCAATCGGCGCGCGTTTTGCTATCGAGATTAAGTGCTTTGAAATCAATCCACAACAAGAATGTAGATTCTGGAATGATGACATTTAATTTCGGCATTTCTTGACGAATACGACGGACGGCATGGTCACGATTGTCTTCCAAATAAACAAGGAGTTGCGCTAACCATTGCTCACTCGCATGATCTCCGTACGCCGCCGAAATAGCAGTTGAAGCCAATGCGTTTGGATGAACAAAATGACGTTGCTGGACACGCTCGATCCGTTGACGAATCGAAGTGTCTGGTACGACCAAATAAGACGCGTAAAGTCCAGGAATATTGAATGTTTTGGATGGTGCGCTGACCAAAATGATTTTTTCATAATCTAAGGCAAGAATTGGTGTGTGCACAGAACCCTTATAGACGAGATCCGCATGAATTTCATCGGATACAAGGTAGACATCGTGTTGTTTCGCGAGTGCTACGATGCGCTGTAATTCCTCTTTAGGAAAGACTTTTCCGCTTGGATTATGAGGACTACACAGAATCATCATCTGCGCAGTCTGCATTTGTTGTTCGAGAAGCGAGAAATCCGTCCGGTACGTCTCTTCTTCTAAAAGAAGTGGATTCTCAACGATCTGCCGTTGGTTAGACTGGATGATCTGATGAAATGGTGGATAGACAGGTGTCTGGATGATGATTGAATCACCAGGTTCAGTTAGCGCTAGGACTGTATGGGCAAGTCCTGGAACAACACCGTTCGAATAAAGAATGGAATCGGTAGTGATCGTTACGTCATATCGCTTCAGAAACCAATGCTGAATCGCTTGTTTTGCTTCCTCTTCAAACATCGAGTAACCGAAATGACCTGTAGCAGCACGTCTTGTCAACCGTTCTGTGAGATGATGCGGTGGACGGACATCCATGTCGGCGACCCACATCGGAATCAGCTCATCGGATCCATAAAGTGAATGAAGTCCGTCCCATTTGACGGATCCTGTATTTCGTTTCTCAATCGTTTCATCGAAATTAATCTGTTCCATCAGACTTCACTTCCTATTCTTTTTAAGTTAAACTGCTCCATTTCACCATAGCGGATAAAGAGAGGAAGGAGCAAGTCGGAAAATAAAAGGTTTAACATTTATTCGATCAGGCAATTATTTAACTCGAACCTACCATAACAGAACGGAGTGATGATCATGTTACATTCTAAAGTAGTTGTCGGGCGAACGCCTGAAGAATTAGAAGAAAGATTGAACGAATTTTTTGAGAACAATGGTGTTGGGTCAAACGCCATCATTACGTTGAAGTTTTCAACATTCGTCGCGTCTAAAGCGGATGAACATTATTCGGTTTTAGTCGTCTATGATAATTCATTAACAAAAACGACACTGTAAAAAAGTAACAAGGAGTTGCGTGGAAATCACGTCGACTTCTTGTCTTGTCTTTTTTTATAAGTTATACTAGAAACAGATTTTACAAGCTTCCGTAGGTTAATGGCAGACCTCAGCAATGGTAATGCTGCAGTGCGAGTTCGATTCTCGCCGGAAGCATACACGCGTCTTTCGTCTCAAGTGATATATACTTGAAACGAAAGACTTTTTTTATGATGGATTCATCTTTGATTGAGGAGTGAACTTCATGCATCCAGTCATTCATTCTGTTGGCGATAAGATCAAGCAAGAACGAAAAAAACAAGGAATGACACAAAAAGCACTTTGTGAAGGAATTTGTAGTCAGGCTGAGATCAGCAAAATCGAAAATGGTCGAAATTCTCCGACGATTGATTTACTACAGCAAATTTGTCGAAGACTGCGCATTCCGATTTCATTGTTTTTTGAAGATGAAATCGTGTCACATAAGTTAAACGAAATTGATCAACGAATGATTCGTCATTTACGCGAAAAAACATATTCAGATATGGCAAAGGACTTAATATTATATGAAAAATCAAAAAACGCTGTCGAAACTCAAATTTTAATTCGTTATCATCAAGAATTACTTGAATATGAAAGAGGAAATGTTGATTTTCGGACCTGTATTGCGTCCTTGTTGCAAGTTGTCAGTGAGGAACGGGTGGAAGAAAAATCATTTTTACTTTATACACGAATTCAGATGGTGATAGCGGTACTTTATACGAACCATGAAGAATATAATCGTGCTCATCAAATCTACAAGGCATTATTAGAGTTACCTTATCAAACGAGAGAATATAAAAAAATTCGAATGAAGATCATGTATAATTTCATTCGTAACTTAGTAGAGTTTGAACGATTCGAAGAAGGGTTGCAGAAAGTTGAGCAGGTAATTAAAGAAACGAAACAATTGCAAGATTTAACGTATCTTGGACAGTTTTATTTTCAAAAAGGCATTTTGTTAGAGGCGTTAAAAGCATCGGAACGAGATACAACGGAAGCCTATACGACCGCCTATTCCTTTTTTGTTGCGACTCAGAATCACTCTTATTTAAAAATCCTTGAAACGTATTTTTCCGAACATCTCTTATTTCCGCTTAATGAAAGTGAGTGAGTAAACGATGGAGATCACTGCATTAACTTCATCGATTGGTACAAAAATCAAACAACTGCGAATTGAGAAGCAGATGACACAAAATGAACTATGTGAAGATATTTGTAGCCAAGCTGAAATCAGTAAAATCGAAAACGGCTTAAATTCACCGACTGTTGATTTGTTGCAACAAATTGCCAAAAGGTTAAAGGTGCCCATTTCTTTATTATTTCAAGAGTATACGGATGAAGAACAATTTTTTCAAATTGATCAATTCTTATCCGATTTGCTTCGAGAAGAGAAGTACGAAGAAGCAATGGAGCGAATTAATCAGCAAGAAAAAAATATGATCACTGAAGTCGATATTTTAAAAAATTACATTAAAACGATCATTGATCTAAAACAAAATCGGATTGACTTTCGAACAGCTGCTAGCCTACTCAGTAACTTGTTGAATGAAAAAGAAGTGTGGTCGCACTCCATTCAATTGTTCATTCGAATCAAAATGGCGATTGCGAATATGTATTCAGAACAGGATCTATTTCATTTAACAGAATCCGTATACCAGGAATTAGAAAAAGAAATTGAAGCGCTCCAGTCGACTGCTCATCTGAATGCGTTACTGAAAATTTATTTTAATCATTGTCAGATTCTTGAATACCAAGAAAAGTCTGAAGATAGTATCGTCATCGCTAAGAAAGGATACGAACTATGTTTGATGCATAACCATACATTTTTATTTGGACATTTTTATTATCAACTCGCGCACTACCACGAACAATCAGGTGAAGATGAAAGGTCACTTCAAAAACAGTATTCCATCGCATATGTGTTGTTTCATGCGTTTGAGCATGATGTTCGAAAACAGATGATTCTTCGCATGAAGGAAAAGTATATGTTATTTACCTTTGAGAAGTGATAAATAGGATGCGTAACCTTCTTGCCAAACAAGAAGGTTTTTTTATTAAAAGTGCAATCAAATGAGTAGTGAGAGGTGATAAGATGAAAAACGTACATCCAATTGGGGAGACACTGAAATTTTATCGACGTTTGAACAACGTATCACAAAAAGACATTAGTACAGGGATCTGTAGTCAGGCTGAAATTAGTAAAATTGAAAACGGTAAGGTGATGCCGACCGTTGAATTATTACAGCAACTTGCTATAAAACTTTGTGTGCCTATATCCGAACTCGTTAAAGATGGTGCTGAACACCGTTTGGAACAAGCTCGTATTCTTGACCAAGCACTTCGTAAGCTAGTACGAGAAAATAAATTTGATAAATGCCTTCGTGTAATGAAACAAGTCTCATCCCGTCGATCTTCTGACGAAGTAAGGCGAATAGTGAGATACTATGAAATCGTGATCGCCTATCGGCAACAGCACGTTGATTATCGAACGACCTCAGTCTTATTTGCACGATTGATCGATCAAGAAGGTTTACAGGTGCAGGATCCGATTCTTTACTTTCGAGTCAAGATGGCACTATCCATTTTATATGCGGAGTGCGAACAGTATCAACAAGCAGAAAAAATATATACTGACGTATTACAGTTCACGACAGAAATTAGCGGTTTAAAAGAAGAACGACTTAAGATTCTTTATAATTATGCGAAATTATTATATAAAGTTAATCAGTCAGAAAAGGGACTTCGTATCATCGAGGAAGGGATACTGCTCAGTCGAAAATTGAAACAGACATCCTATTTAGCGCACTTCTATTATCAACGTGGTGAATTTCATGAGCGAATGGGTGTAGATATCTTGCAGACGAAACATGATTATACGATGGCCTACGAATTATTCTCTGCCTTTCAGATGAAACAATATGCTGACATCGTTCTAGAGGTGAAACGTTCTTTTTTGCAGTCTATGCCTGAATGAGGTCATTGCTTAACAAACGAGAAAAGAGGAGAAACGTTGCGTATTGAATCATTTGGTAAACAGATCAAACAACTACGGATCGAGAGGAAGTTGACACAAAAAGAATTAGCGAAGGATGTATGCAGTCAAGCTGAATTAAGTAAGATTGAAAATGGGAAAACTATACCAACAATTGATCTTGTTCAGCGTTTGTCTCAAAAGTTACATATTTCAATGGATCAGATTTTCATCGATTCAAATGAAGTAAAACTATTTCAGCGCTATGAGGTACAACTAGCGGACTTTTCTAGACAACGTCGTTATGATGAAATGCTTGATTTCATGAGATGTTTACCAACTAGTCTTCCTCCTTCCGTTCAGTTATTGATTCGTTATTTTGAATGGGTCGCTCGCGAAGGGAAAAAAGATATCGATTATCGAACATGTATCTCACAGTTGCTTCGGTTATCGGATGAACAACAAATGGAAACAGAGTACCCTGTTCTTTATTTACGTATTCGGATGTCTGTTGCAAACTATTATTATTTAAACAGTCAGTATCCGTACGCGAGAAAAATTTATCAAGAATTACTAACCTATGATTACTCGACGGATACGCTGAAAAAGTTACAATGTAAAATTTTATATAATCATGCGCAACAGCTCTATTTTCAAAATGATTTTGTAACAGGGTTAGAGATTACTGAAAAAGGAATCGCCTTATCCGTTGAGCGAAAAGATACAGCGATGTTAGGACACTTCTTTTATCAAAAGGGATGTTTCTATGAAGAATTGAGTTACGCAGAACGTGATATTCGTGACGCGTTTACCTACGCCTATTCTCTTTTTACTGCTTTTGGTAATGAAAATCATGCCGCGCTAGTATTAAAAGGAAAAAACCAGTTTCTCTACTTTCAAATGTAATCATGGAAGTAAAAGAAAGGAGTATAATTTGAATCATTTACCCGTCTCCATTGGCTATGAAATCAAGCGACTTCGAAAAGAAAAAAAGATCACACAAGCAGAATTATGTGAAGGCATCTGTAGCCAAGCTGAAATTAGTAAAGTCGAAAACGGTAAAAATTCACCTACCATTGATTTACTCCAACAAGTGGCCAAACGGCTGAAAGTACCATTATCGATGTTGTTTCAAGATCATTTACGAAGTGATGTCTTTCAATCATATGATGAACAATTAGCGGACTTGTTACGTACTAATAAATATGTAGATGCTCTGAAATTGAGCGAACACGTACTGTCTACAACTGAATATGAACAGGTACGTAATTTAGCAAGATATTATCAAATCATTGTGCAGGAAAGAAGTGGTCAAATTCATTACTTAAAAGCTGTTCAATCGCTCGAACGGTTACTAAATAAAGAACAACTCTGGTTTGAATCAGCTACCTTGTATCTACGGATTCAGATGGGGATGGCGAATCTGTATGTCGAACACGGTGACTTTGAATTAGCGGATGATCTTTTTCAGAATTTGATTCAAGCAAAATACGAAACGATCGAATTAAAAAAAGTTCGAATCAAGATTTTATATAACTATGGACAACAACTTTCACTGCAAAAAAAATACCTTGCTGGTCTAAAAATCACCGAACAAGGTATTCAGGAGAGTCTTCAATTGGAAGACGGTCATTTCTTAGGTCACTTTTACTTTCAAAGGGGATACTTTAAGCAGCAATTAAATGGTGATCTCTCAGATATCCAGCGTGATTTTACGATGGCCTATTCCTTATTTTGTGCATTTGATATGCCGATTCATGAAAAACGTCTTCTGGAAGAATATGCAGAGTATGTTCTATTCCCAATTTAAAACGAACGACCGAATTGTCGGCACTCTTGAAGCGCTTGTTCGATCAATTCAGATGCACGATCTGGGTATTGCTGATGTCCTTCTAAAATGACAGTTGATACATCATTGATCCCAAAGAATGCTAACAAGTCCAACATATAGCGAACCGCGTGTTCACTTGGGGCTTTCTCTTTTGTCGAGTAATCACCACCGCGTGAATGAATCAATAGCACTTGTTTGTCTTCAACAAGTCCGATCGAACCTTCGGCTGTATAACGAAACGTTTGACCAACCTGGGCGAGATAATCCATGTAATTGTGAAGCGGTGCCGGAACCGTTAAGTTCCACATCGGAAATGAAAAGACAACTTTATCGGCATCTAAGAATCCGTTTAAATATTCTTGAAGCCGTTGTGCATGAGTCGCATCATCTCCAGTTAATTCTTCCCCTTTAAATAGCCGCCCTGCCGCGTTCGCAAGTTTTAGATCAAAGAAGGGAAGACGTTCCTCGAATAAATTCAAAACCGTAATTTTGTCCTCAGGATGATTTTCACGATAAGCATTCAGAAAGGCATCGTTTAATTCAGAACTAATGCCTTTTTTTTGATGCGTGCTATCGTTTGCTTCGATGAATAGTAAATGAGACATAGTGATCGCTCCTTTCTATACCTATCTATTCCCATTTTGCTTAAAATCATGACTTCCCATTATTTTATTATTTTTAGAAAATTCAAGTTTTATTTTGGTTCTGATAAGGAAAATAAACGACAGGAACTTGAAAGAGGGGATGGCGATGAATACACAGCGACGTTCTTCCAATAGTCAGCAATATCATCGAGAAATTCGGGCAAATTATCAATTGTTCGGGATGATCATTTTTATTTTGACGAGTTGTGGTGCCGTTTTATATATCGTTGCCAATACATTTAGTAGTTATGGTTTGAAAGGAGAGGATTGGATACGTGCACTTGTCATTGCGAGTGCTGGGAGTGTTCAATACTTCATCGGTAAAAGTACATTATCAGACCGACTAAAGCCACATATGATGTCTAGCGTTTTTTTATTGATTCCATATATTTATCATCCATTCATCGGTAGGGGAGTCCAGACAGTTTGGGCATGTGCCCTTCTATTCATATTAGCTTCCTTAGTCGTCATCAACCGAACGATGCTACTGTACGCAACAAGCATCACGACGGTTTCTCTTCTTTATATTTGGTATCAAACTCCATCACTTGAAAACACTTCGATGTTTGTATCCGATCACATCGCGCGTATTGGACTTATCTTGATTGCGACGATCATTAGTTTACTGATCCATAATCAATATGTTACCCGTCTTGAACGAAATATTGAATACTTAGCCCGTTTACAGGAACAAGCATTTACGGATCCCGTGACAGGTTTACCAAACCGCTCTTCGTTTGTCATTGAAGTAGATAAGAAAAAACAAGATGGCGATATGATTTGTCTCGTGGATTTGGATGATTTCAAAACAGTAAATGATGCATTCGGTTACCGAACTGGTGACCGTTCATTACACATCATTGGTCGACGATTGATGAATCGTTTTTCAGATTGTACGATTGCGAAAGCGAGCGGTAGTGCTTTTTTACTTCATGCGCCTTATCATCATGATGCACGAGTCCTCTGTGACGATATTTTATCAAGTGTATCAGAACGTGTACAAATTGACTTTAAGCAAATCAATGTTACTGCGAGTATTGGTGTTTCCTATATTAATGATGAATCGACGGACCATGTCATCAATGACGCGGAGATTGCATTATTTACAGCCCAATCAAATCGAAAGAACACGTATGCGATCACAGACTTAGCAACACAAAATGAACGGAAGCGAGCACTCCAGTTAACGCGCGATTTATATGATGCAGAATTGGATCGAGACTTCTTTATTTTATTTCAACCTCAAGTCAATGCGAGAACGCGTCAAATTACAGGTGTAGAGGCTTTAATTCGTTGGAATCATCCGGAATACGGTCTTGTTCCACCAGTTGAGTTCATTCCACTCGCGGAAAGAACACGATTTATTGAGACATTAGGGCGATGGGTCATGCGTCAAGCCTGTCTTCAAGGAAAAGCTTGGTTGGAGGAAGGGAAGGAACCTCTGACGATTTCGGTTAATGTTTCACCGTGGGAATTACGACAAGCTGATTTTACGAATCGAGTGCTCACTATATTAAAGCAAACAGGTTTTCCTCCATCCCTACTTGAAATCGAGATGACAGAACATATCTTTATCGAAGGAACCGAGCAAATTATCGAAACATTAAACGCACTCCATTTGTATGGCATTCGAATCGCTCTTGATGATTTTGGAACTGGATTCTCATCCATGCAACCACTCGTGGAACTACCGTTCGATCAATTAAAAATTCCAAAAGAAATCGTTCAAGAAGCGATTCATTCTGAAAGGAAACGAGCAATGATCGAGACGATCATTCAATTAGGAAAACGATTAAATATGGCAATCGTAGCAGAAGGAATCGAACTTGAAGAAGAGGCAACATTGCTCGAACAGATGGGGTGTCATACGTTGCAAGGATATCTATTCTATCGACCGCTACAGCCGCAACAATTAGAACATTTTTTAGCGATGTATCGAGAAGGCTAAACAGATATCAAACAATTGAAAATACAAACAGGCGAAGGATCATGTCTATCGCCTGTTTGTATTACCATATAGGAGATAATAAATCAGAGATACCGGGCAAAACGACGCTCGAGAATCTCTTGGATGACTGCGATACATGAACATATACCCCAGTAAATGAACGCAACGACAAAATAGACGGTCATATAGTCGAATTCACGCCCACCAACGATTTTTGCCTTTTGAAAAATTTCAGGGACAGTAATCATGGCAGCAAGCGACGAAGCTTTAACAAGATCTAGCAAGACGTTCGAAAGCGGTGGGATGGCAATTCGAATCGCTTGCGGCAAAATGATGCCAACAAACGTCCGATACCTAGATAAACCGAGGGACGCCGCTGCCTCTTCCTGCCCACGATCAATCGAGAGTAAGGAAGAACGAATGATTTCTGCCATGTATGCCGCACTATTTAAACTAAAACCAGTAATCGCAGCAGTCAACGCGTTCAGTTGAATATTGATGACTGGCAGCCCGAAATACAACATGAACAATAGCACAAGGATGGGTACACCACGCATAAATGAGATGTAGGCGCTCGCTCCAATACGCAATACTCGAAAATGAGAGAGACGACAAAGCGCAAGAATTAACCCAATTCCAAGACCAATCGCCATGCTGAGCAAAGAAATCCATAATGTTTGTCCAAGTCCACTTAAAATATATGGAAACGAATCAACCGCCAATTCAGGATTGAAGACGGACCGCCAATCAATCGATGACATCATTAGTTCACATCGACAATCGTCGTTTTGACGTCAGGCATTTGGGAAACATTCTTTCCGGCATAAAATTGCTTCGAAATGTCTTTTAATGTACCGTCTTCCTTCATTTTATCGAGTTGTTCGTTAATGTTGGATTGAAGTTCTTTATTGTCTAAATCCATGATTAAACCGACTTGGCTCGGGTTATAGGCGATGTCCGGATGAATCGTGATATCGAAGTCTTTGAAGAAATCGACAGCCAGTGTTTGCAAGTAATAATCATTCAAGATGACGTCTGTGCGACCATTTGAGACATCTCGTAGATATTGATCGTTCGTCGCATTATCGTAAGTGACTTCTTTTGCACCGTATTTTTTAGCAATCTGCATATATGTCGTTGTTGCTTCTCCGGCAGCTTTTTTTCCTTTTAGATCTTCTAGAGACTTGATGCCTGACAAATCACTTTTACGGACGATTGCCGTACCATACGTATATTTATATGGTTTTGAGAAAGCGAATTTTTCTTTACGGTCATCGGTGATCGTAATGTCGTTAGCCGCAAGGTCAACCTGACCTGTATTAACGCTTGTCAACATACCGTCGAAAGACATCTCTTTGAACTTTACTTTCAAATCAAGCCGTTTGGCTACTTCTTTGACGACTTCAACGTCAAACCCCGTCAATTTATTACTTTTTTCATCATGATAGGACGTCGGGTAAAGTGTACCTGCTGTTGCGACGACGATTGTGCCTTCTTTTTGGATTTTATCGTATGCGGTTGCTTTCTCGTCTTGTTGACCGCATGCGCTTAATAGAATCGAGCTTCCTGCAATCAAGAGTCCCGTCCATTGCATTGTTTTTTTCATCGTATTATTCCTCTCTTTATTTCCGTAATCAGTAACGCTGTTCCTACTTAAAAATACCACGGAATCACATGTTCGGGCAAAACAATACGCGCATAAAGTGTTGGATTTAATTAAAAAAAATATTGAATGAATATCCAAGTATATGTAAGCGTTATCAATGTTGATATATGGTAATTCTACCTCCTGAGGGTGGACAAGATGGTGATTATGCATAGTAGCGAATAAACATAAAAGGGTGTAAAGTGTAACTTAACTGAATATACAGAAAATTAAGAAGGCAAGGAGAGTGCTACTATGACATTTCATAAATACCCTGAACAGCAGGGCTTATACGACCCTCGTATGGAACATGATGCGTGTGGGATCGGGGTTTACGCACATCAAACAGGACGAGCGAGTCATGAAATCGTTGAACATGCATTGGCCATGCTTTGTCAAATGGAACACCGTGGTGGACAAGGGAGTGATGCGAAGACTGGAGACGGGGCGGGTATTTTAACGCAATTACCAGATCGGTTGTTTCGTGAAACGGTTCGGCACATTTCCTTCCCTAAAAAAGGGGATTATGGCGTTTTCATGATGTTCTTGCCACGTGAGGAACGGGAACGGATGCGACTCGAACGAACGTTAGAGTCAATCATTTTGACAGAAGGACAAGACGTATTAGGGTGGCGGACCGTACCTGTTCGGTCCGAAGTGCTTGGATCAGGTGCACGTCGTACGGAGCCAGTCATTCGTCAATGCTTCATTGGTGCACAGGCGATGGAAGGATTGACATTTGAACGAACACTTTTTTTGATTCGACGAGCGTTTGAACGTGAATCGGAGCAACTCGGTCTCGAGCAATACGTCTTGAGTAGCTCGAGTGAAACAATCGTGTATAAAGGACTCGTGACGACGGATCAACTACGTGCGTACTTTGATGATTTACGAGACGAACGCTATCAGTCAGGCTTTGGTATTGTACATTCACGTTTTAGTACGAACACGTTCCCAAGTTGGAAACGTGCCCATCCAAACCGTTATTTGATTCACAATGGCGAAATCAATACGTTGCAAGGAAACATTCGGGCAATGCGCGGTCGAGAACGTCGACTTGCTGAGACGACGTACGGTAATCGGGCAGAGGAAGTGTTACCGATATTGGATGAGACAGGTAGCGACTCATCAATGCTTGATAATGCGTTTGAGTTTCTTCATCTGTCCGGACTCTCGCTCGCTGAGACAGCACTGATGCTCGTACCGGAACCATTCGAACATGCCGAAATCAGACCGGCGAAGCGCGCGTACTATGAGTATCACAGTAGCATGATGGAACCGTGGGATGGTCCGTCTGCCATCGTCTTCACGAACGGAAAACAGATTGGTGCGACGCTTGACCGAAATGGTTTACGCCCGGCGCGATATGTATTGTTACGCGATGGTCACTTCATGTTGTCGTCAGAAGCAGGAGTACTCCCTCTTCGTGAACAAGACATTTTGTACAAAAAACGATTAGCACCGGGTGAACTCCTTTTACTCGATTTTGCGTCCGGTCAGTTAATCGCAGATGAAGAGATCAAGCGGGAGTTAGCGACACGTCACCCTTACGCGGAGTGGCTCGCGCAAGAAGTCGTTTCCCTCTCAAGTAACGACTTCAAGGAAACACTCATTGAACTTGGAACGAAACAACGGCATTTTGGATACACGCGTGAAGATATCGATCAATACTTGATTCCACTCGTCGAAGAACAAAAGGATCCGTTAGGCGCGATGGGAACGGACATACCGCTAGCGGTCTTAAGTGAACGTCCTCAATCCTTGTTCCGTTATTTCAAACAGCTATTCGCACAAGTCACGAATCCACCGATCGATGCGTTACGCGAAGAGATCGTCACTTCGACGCTAACATGGCTTGGTCGACAAGGGGAGCTGCTGACGCCGAACCGTGCGAACTGTCGTCGTGTTCGCTTAGAGACGCCGATCCTGCGACCAGACGAAGCCCATGTGCTTAAACAATGTGGACTTAAGCAGAAAACGATCTCAACGACGTTCACCGACTCGCTTGAAGAAGCGCTTGACATGATCGTTGATGAGGCTGTGACCGCTGCACGAAACGGGTATGAATTATTGACGTTATCGGATCGTCTCGTTCGCCCTGGAACATTACCGATGCCAATCCTCTTAGTAACGAGTGCGATTCATCATGCGCTGATTCGTAAGGGATTACGTACAAATCTCAGCTTGATCGTTGAAGGTGGAGAAATTCGTGAAGTCCATCATGTCGCCACGTTGATCGGGTATGGTGCGGATGCGATTTATCCGTATCTTGCATATGCGACGCTTGAAGAAGCAGTAGGGGATCGTTTTACGGATGTAGCCAAACGTTATCAAAAAGCAGTCACGGAAGGCGTCGTCAAAGTCATGTCGAAGATGGGCATTTCGACGATCTTCAGTTATCGGGGTGCTCAAATCTTTGAAGCAGTCGGAATCGATCGCTCTGTCATCGAACAGCATTTCACTGGCACGATCTCTCAATTGAGTGGGATGACGCTTGAGCTGATGGAAGAAGAAGTCCGACGAGCACAACAGGTTGCAGATGAACGGATTCATTTAGAGTCCGGCAGTGTCTTCCGGTACCGTCAAGCAGGAGAACATCATGCGTTTAATCCAGCGACGATTCATTTGTTGCAACACGCATGCCGCACAAATGATTACCGGCTCTATCAAAAGTACGCACAACGCATTCAGGAGGAACCAGCAACGGTGCTACGACATCTGTTGACATTCAAGGAGACGACGGCAATCCCGATCGAAGAAGTCGAGCCCATTAGCGAAATCGTCAAATACTTTAAAACAGGTGCAATGTCATACGGCTCGTTATCAAAAGAAGCGCATGAGACACTCGCGATTGCGATGAACCGCTTAGGTGGTAAAAGTAACAGTGGTGAAGGTGGGGAGGAAGAAGAACGATACGAACACGATGAAAATGGCGATTTCCGGATGAGCCGAATCAAACAAATCGCCTCTGGTCGTTTTGGAGTGACGAGTCATT
Organism: Exiguobacterium sp. UBA6282; assembly: GCF_002440475.1. Taxonomy (NCBI): domain Bacteria; kingdom Bacillati; phylum Bacillota; class Bacilli; order Caryophanales; genus Exiguobacterium; species Exiguobacterium sp. UBA6282. Next base: position 136,137 of record NZ_DJUM01000047.1, read on the forward strand.
ATCTGGTACATGCCGACGAATTGCAAATCAAGGTGGCACAAGGTGCGAAGCCCGGTGAAGGCGGTCAATTACCCGGTGAAAAAGTCTATCCATGGATCGCACGTGTACGTGCATCGACACCTGGTGTTGGATTGATCTCACCACCTCCACACCATGATATCTATTCAATTGAAGATTTAGCCCAGTTGATTCATGACTTAAAACGTGCCAACGATCAAGCCCGGATTAGCGTCAAACTCGTCGCCAAAGGAGGCGTTGGAACGATTGCTGCTGGCGTTGCGAAGGGGTTAGCAGATGTTATCGTCATCAGTGGTCATGACGGCGGAACGGGCGCCTCACCTAAGACGAGTATTCAACATGCCGGACTGCCATGGGAACTTGGTCTTGCTGAAACACATCAAACGTTGACATTAAACGGGTTACGCGAGCGTGTCGTTCTCGAGACGGACGGAAAGCTATTGACCGGTCGTGATGTCATCCTCGCAGCAATGCTCGGAGCGAATGAATATGGGTTTGCGACAGCACCACTTATCGCTGTCGGCTGTATCATGATGCGTGCGTGTCATCTCGATACGTGTCCTGTTGGTGTCGCGACACAGGATCCAGAGCTCCGCAAGAAATTTACCGGATCTGCCGATGACGTCGTCCATTTCATGACATTTATCGCTGAGGAAGTACGAGAACATTTAGCAAAACTCGGTGTGAGACGGTTGCAAGATCTCGTAGGGCGTACGGATTTACTCGAACCATCGGAACGACAACGAACGCATTGGAAGGCGAAAAGTCTTGATTTCTCTCGTCTCCTCGTTCATGTGTCACACGGTCCGGCTGAACAACAACAGCATCACGTCGAGCGTTCCTTTGACGCCCGTGAAGTCGCACCGTATTTAGAGTCGGCAGATTTCAGTCAACCACAGACACTACGTTTAACGATTCAAAATACAGACCGTGCGATTGGCACGCAGACCGGTGCGATGCTGACCAGACGATTTGGGGCACTTGGTCTTCCGACGGATCGATTGAAACTTGAACTGCAGGGATCTGCTGGGCAAAGTTTAGGTGCGTATCTCCCACGTGGGATGACGCTTGATGTCACGGGAGAAGCGAATGATTATGTAGGAAAAGGGTTGTCCGGGGGTATCATCGCCGTTCATCCTCCACGTTCGATTTCGTTCGTCTCGTCCGATCAATCGATCATCGGTAATGTCGCACTTTACGGAGCGACAAGTGGAGAACTTTATGTCAACGGTCAGGCAGGTGAGCGATTTGCGGTTCGAAACAGTGGAGCCGTCGCCGTCGTCGAAGGAATCGGCAATCATGGACTCGAGTATATGACCGGTGGATCTGTCGTTGTCCTTGGCGATATCGGAAAAAACTTTGCAGCCGGTATGTCAGGCGGTGTCGCTTATGTCTTACCGCGTAATCCCGAACAATTTTTACAACGTGTCAACCGCGAACTCGTCTCGACTGGACCCGTCACGCATGCCGAAGAGATCACGCGACTGAAGACGTTCATCGAGCGGCACGTCGAACGGACCGGAAGTGAGCAGGGCGATGCGATTCTAGCGAACTGGGATCATGTCATCCATTCGTTCATCCGCGTCATTCCATCGACGTACGAGAAAGTGACAACATTGATGGCTGATTTCGCAAAACAAGGACATAACACTGAAGAAGCGATGTTACTCGCATTCGAGACACATCTTGGTCGAAGAACAGGAGGAGTACGATGAAACGACGCGATCAATTCATGACAGTTGCTCGTTCAAGCGGAGCGGAACGACACCCAAGCGAACGGGTGGGGGATTTTAGTGAATACAAGACGGCTTTGACGGAAGCGGAAGCGAGTCAACAAGCAAGTCGATGTATGGATTGTGGCACCCCGTTTTGCCATGTAGGGGAAGTATTTGATCAAGTGAAGATCGGTTGTCCAGTCTATAACTTAATTCCAGAATGGAATTTACTTGTAGAAGAAGGACGTTTTCAAGAGGCCCTCGATCGACTGCTTGAGACGAACAATTTTCCTGAATTCACGGGTCGCGTCTGCCCAGCGCCGTGCGAAGGATCGTGTACGTTATCAATTCATGAACCTGCAGTTGCAATCAAGGATATTGAACGATCGATCATTGATATCGGGTTTGAAAAAGGATGGGTCGTGCCTCGAATTCCAATGATACGTTCGTCGCATTCTATTGCCATCGTCGGATCTGGTCCTGCCGGTCTTGCAGCTGCTGATCAGCTGAATCAAGCAGGGCACCAGGTCACCGTCTTTGAACGAGAGGACCGTGTCGGCGGGCTTTTGACATACGGTATACCAGCGATGAAACTCGATAAAGAGGTCGTACAGCGTCGTGTTGATTTGCTTGAAGCAGAAGGAATCCACTTTCGGACGAATGTTACGATCGGCGCAGATATCACGCTCGAGACACTTGAAGCAGAGTATGATGCTGTAATCTTGTGTGTCGGTGCGACGGAACCACGAAAATTGACAGAAGCACCAACGCAAGGAGTCGGTTATGCGATGGATTATCTGACTGGAGTGACACGCCACGTGCTCTCGAAAGAACCGTTGTCTCCTGATCACGATGCGAGAGATAAGGATATTCTTGTCATTGGTGGCGGCGATACAGGAGCGGACTGTGTAGCGACGGCGCTCCGTCAACGCTGCCGCTCCGTCGTCCAATTCGGCAAGCATGAACAACCAGGTACGACACGTGCAACAGGAAACATGTGGCCGGATACACCTTTGCTTTATTCGATCGATTATGGATATGCGGAAGCATTCCAACAATTCGGTCGAGATCCCCGTGAATACTTGATCGCCATCAAGCGATTCACGACAAGTGAATCGGGTCAAGTCACCGGTGTCTGGACGATTCAGACGACGAAAACAAAAAATGAATCGGGTGCGGTGATCTTTGAGGAAATCGAAGGGAGCGATCGTTACTTCCCGGTCGATCAAGTCTGGATCGCTATCGGATTCAGCGGTGTGGAAGAGAGTATACTCGAGCATTTAGCGGTTGCATCGGAACGCGGAAAAATCAAGACGATTCGTTATGCGACGAACCGTTCAGGTGTATTTGCCGCAGGTGACGCACGACGTGGTCAATCGCTCATTGTCTGGGCAATTCGAGAAGGTCGTGAAGTGGCGGAAGCCGTCGGTCAATATTTAAGAACAATGCAACAAACTGGCTAAATCACGCAGTCTGGATTTTCTGGCATCTTCAGAAATCCAGGCTTTTTTGTGTTTGGCAAGGAAATCTGCCAGTTCAAAAATAACTATTGATTTTGTTTCAAGGTAAAACCCCGAAACTATTTCTGATATTCTTATAAAATGAAGGGGAGGAATGACGGATGAATCCAGAAATCATCTATTTCGTATGCGAGAGTGGAATGGCAAGTAGTGTCATAGCGGCTACGATTTTTAGAAAACGCTTACTTGAATGTGGGATTACGACAGACGTCAAGACATGTCGAATCGTAGATCTTCCTGATCAGGGATCTTTTATCGTCGGAGAAGCACAACTTATCCATCGACACGTCTGGAAAGCGTATTGTTCTGTTCATCCAGTCGATCGGATTCTGGATCCGACTGCATATGACGTCATCCTCGAATCTTGGCGGAAAAGAGTGAGGCTACATGACTGAATTCACACCACGGGAACACGATATCTTATTTTTCCTCTTATCACGTGAGGAACCTGTTCAAATACAAGAAATCGCGGAAACGCTCGAGACATCGGAACGAACGATTCAGCGTGAACGGGATCGTCTTGCCCAGTCTTTAGAAGACCATGAGTTACGTTTGACATATGTCCGCGGTAGAGGTCTGTTGATTGAGGGAACGGATGAAGCCAAACACGTACTACGGGACCAATTATTGTTATCACACAAACAATTACCGACTGCTGAGGATCGCCAAGTCGAGTTAGCGTATCGGCTACTGCAAGAAGACGGGATGGTCAAATTACAGGCGATCGCCCATGCGATGTACGTGGCACCGAGTACGATCAGCCAGGATTTAGAGCGGATTGATGAGTGGTTTATGCAATATGACCTTGAAATCAAGCGCAAAAAAGGCATTGGTGCCGAAGTCATCGGCGAAGAGATCAACAAACGACGCTTATTGATCTCATTGATCTTTACACAATGGGATGTTCTTGCTTTCTATCGGTTGTTGCAAGGAGATGTCGATCAGTTACCCCATCTGTTACAAATGAACCGAACATCATGGCTTGAGATGATCAATCAAGCGTATGCAGTCATTGCACCGTTGACGAAAGAAGGACGTCTCAATGACCGACAAATCATGCGTGCCACACTCAGCTTAGCTTTACAAGCGTTGCGCAAAGATCAGTTTCCGATGCGTTACGAGTTAAAAGCGTACCCAGTCGAAATTCTCAAATGGGTGGAACGCGTCGAAGAGCGATTACCTGACACATTGTCGATTGCCGAACGTCAATGGTTATCAGAAGAGTTGCGCGCGTTTTTTCAATCGGACGCAGGAGATACGGAAGAACTCGTCACACGCCTCCGTGTGAAACGATTGATTGAACACGTCTCTTTATTATATGGAACGAACTTTACGAAAGATTATGCTTTGGAGCGGGGGCTCGTTTCGCATATTCAATCCTATACGCGTCAAAATAGCGTCAATCCGTCCTATGTCATCAAACAAATTGAACGGGAGTATCCACGTCTGTTCGATGCGGTCAAACAAGCAGCGCTGTCGATCTTCACAGATGCGACATTTGAAGACGTGGATTTAGCATTTTGGGTCATGCATTTCGGGGCTGTTCTCAGCAAACCGACACCTAAACTACCATATCGCGTTTTAGTCGTCTGCTCTGCTGGACTCGGCTCTTCAAAGTTATTGATGAATCGGTTACGGCAAGAATTTGCTGAACTCGAACATATCGATAACTCGTCGCTGTTTGGCATTGAACGGTTACCGATTGAATCGTATGACTTCGTTTTATCGACCGTGCCGTTGCCTGACATCCGCCCACCACATCTTCTTGTCAACCCGTTGCTCCCTCAGGATGAGGTGGAACGGATCCGAAAATTGATTCTTGCCTTACCAAAATCCTTCCAACCAGAACCACGGCAGACGAAAACAGAATGGCTCGATCTCGAGCAATTGCATCGGCTCGTTGCATCGTCGATTCAAGTGTCGAACGGATTTCAAATGGAACGGTTGGAGCGCGTGGACGATGGGATTGAATCGTTATTATTTGAGATCAGCACAAGAATGGTCGATCAAGGATTAGCAAAATCAGCTGTTTCACTCTCGGCGCAATTGTTGCGTCGTCATGAGATGTCGGGTCTTGGTATTCCAGGAACACGGCTTGCTTTATTCCACGGACGTGATGCGACAATTCAAAGAGGAGGATTTCTCATTTTTGAATTGCCTGAACCAATCGACTTACTCGGGATGGATCAACAGTTGCAATCCGTCGAAAGGCTTCTTGTACTTGTCGCACCGGAAGAGACCTCGAACGAACTGCTTGAATTGCTCAGTTCGATTAGTGCCGCAATCATTGAAAGTCCCGAACAAATGGATCAATTTGAGTTCGGAGAGGAACATGCAATTCGTCTGCTTTTAAATCGAACGTTTCGAACGGTAATTGATCAATTCCTAGGCAATACTTGAAAAACCCCTGTCACTTGATCTTTGAAGTGGCAGGGGTTTTTTCTTTGATCAGGCAGGCTTCTTTCCAGTCTGTCCAACTTCTTGGACAAAGACTGAACTAGGAAAGATTGAGTAAGCGCTTGCAATGATCTTACAATAAGGGCATAGCAAAGCAATCATCTTATCAACTCATACACGAAATGGAGGCTAACGCAATGGCGACAGCTCAAAATGGAGCACGGGGTATCCGTGTACAAGTTCAACGGTTCGGTAGCTTTTTAAGCGGTATGGTCATGCCGAACATCGGTGCATTCATCGCTTGGGGGATCATCACGGCACTCTTCATCCCGACTGGATGGGCACCGAATAAGGAACTCGGTGAACTTGTCGGTCCGACAATCACCTATCTCTTACCGTTGCTGATTGGATACACGGGCGGGAAATTAATGCATGACGTCAGGGGAGGCGTTGTCGGGACGCTTGCGACGATGGGGGTTATCGTCGGAACAGAGATTCCGATGTTCCTCGGTGCCATGATCATGGGACCACTTGGTGGATACGTCATCAAAAAGTTCGATCAGTTGATTGAAGGAAAAGTCAAACCAGGTCTCGAGATGCTCGTCAATAACTTCTCAGTCGGAATCATCGGTGGTTTGTTGATGCTCGGTGGATTCAAAGTATTCGGACCACTCATGACAGGTCTTGACGACATCATGGCCGCAGCAGTTGGTGCGATCGTCAGCGCACATTTGCTACCATTAGCGAGTTTGTTCATCGAACCGGCAAAAATCTTGTTCTTAAATAATGCGATCAACCACGGTATTTTAAGCCCGCTTGGTCTCGACCAAGTAAACGAGGCGGGTAAATCAGTTCTGTTCTTACTCGAAGCCAACCCAGGTCCAGGTCTTGGATTGTTACTTGCTTACTCGTTCTTCGGTTCTGGTGCAGCGAAGAAGACAGCACCCGGTGCAGCATTTATCCAATTCATCGGTGGAATTCACGAAATCTATTTCCCATACGTCTTGATGAAGCCAGTCTTGTTGCTTGCGATGATTGCAGGTGGCATGAGTGGTATCCTCACTTTCGTCCTGTTTGATGTCGGATTAGTCGCACCCGCTTCACCAGGTAGTATCATCGCGGTCCTCGCAATGGCATCACGCGGTTCTTACGTCGGATTGATTGCAGGTGTACTTGTTTCAGCATCTGTGACATTTGTTGTCTCGACTGTCCTGCTAAAAACTAGCAAGGCAAAAGAAACGTCGCTTGAAGAGGCGAGCGCGAACGTCAGTGCGATGAAAGGAAAACAATCGATTGCCTCGACACTCGTTTCAGCTGATGCCAAACCACTTGCGGAAGTCGAACATATCATCTTCGCTTGTGACGCTGGTATGGGATCGAGTGCGATGGGAGCATCCGTCCTTCGCAATAAGATCAATAAAGCGGGCTTACCCATCAAAGTGACGAATACGTCGATCAGTCAATTGCCGCAAAACGCCGAACTGATCATCACGCATCGTGATTTGACGGAGCGGGCGAAGGAACAGGTACCAACGGCAGAACACCGATCAGTCGATAATTTCTTAAATGCCGGATATTATGATCAATCNNTGAGATCGAAACAGCAAGAAATAAGATTTCTTAAAGATAAAGATAGAGACACTCAAGGAGGAATAAACATGACAACGACAATGAACCTTTCACCGGAACTTGTATTACTTGATCAACAATTCGCAGACGAGACGGCAGCCATTACGGCTGCCGGTCAACTCCTCGTCGATCACGGATATGTCGAAGCGGGGTATATCGATTCAATGCAGGAACGTCATGCCTTATCAACGGTCTACATTGGCAACCATGTCGCGATTCCACACGGAACAGAGTCGGCTAAATCACAAGTCAAGAAAACGGGGCTATCGATTCTACAAGTACCGCAAGGCGTAGCGTTCGGAACGGAACAAGCACGACTCGTCATCGGTATCGCTGGCGTCGGTGATGAACATCTCGAGTTGTTATCAAATATCGCAGTCATTTGCTCCGATGAGGAGAACGTCGAGCGTATCGTGGCAGCGACATCAAAAGAAGAAATCATCGCGTTATTGACAGCGGAGGTGTAACCATGAAAGCCATCCATTTTGGTGCCGGTAACATCGGACGAGGATTCATTGGCTTACAACTCGTAAAGACGGGTTACGAAGTCTGTTTCGTAGATGTCAATACGACGGTCGTCGATGCATTAAAAGCACGACATACCTATGAGGTGGGTTATGCCTCTGAAAGAGGAGGGCGTGAACGGGTCGACGGCGTGACGGCACTTAACAGTTTATCTGAACCAGATCAGGTCATTGCAGCGATTCGTGAAGCAGATGTAATCACGACAGCTGTCGGACCGAGCTTGTTGTCGAAAGTAGCTCCTTTGATCGCGGAAGGGTTACGTCAACGGGATCAACAGACACCTGTCTACGTCATTGCGTGTGAAAACATGATTGGTGGGTCAAAACACTTACAAACAGAGGTGGCGAAACATCAACCGGTAGCGGAGAATTGGTATTTCCCGAATGCAGCAGTTGATCGGATCGTTCCACTTCAGCATCACGAAGATCCGTTGTACGTCGAAGTGGAAGAATTCTTCGAATGGGTGATCGAAACGACTGGACTACCGGAAGCCTATCCACGGATCGACGGCGTCACCTATGTCGAGAACATCGAACCGTTCATCGAGCGGAAGCTGTTCACTGTCAACACGGGACATGCAATTGCTTCATACCTCGGAGCACTATTTCATAAAGAGACGATCGCTGAAAGTTTAACGGATCCACGCATCCGTCGGGGTGTCCAGACGGCACTTTACGAAACAGGGTGGTTGTTACTTGAAAAGTACGGCTTTAATCCGGTCGATCATAGTGCGTACATCCAAAAGAATATGAAACGCTTTGAAAACCCGCGAATTCATGATGAAATCATTCGTGTCGCCCGTTCACCGATTCGTAAATTGAGTCCAAGTGACCGACTTGTCAAACCAGCGAAGGAATTGATGGAGCGTGGGATCGAAGCAGATGGATTAGCACGTGGGATCGCAGCAGCCCTAACCTATTTCGATCCAAATGATTCAGAATCTTCAGAATTAAATGCATATATTACGAAACATGGAATCGAAGATGCGCTGAACGCATATCTACAACTGTCAGCAACGGATCCACTTGGATCTCGGATCGTTGAACATTATGAAGCGATGCAACAACAAGTCAATTCGATTGCTTAAGAATGAATAACTCTGTAAGCCGAACACCTTTCATATCTGTGGAGGGTGTTTTTAGTTTGCGATTTAAATATGTCTTGGTATCAACGAAACAAGCAGTTTCTAAAAATCTTACTATCACAATTTGATTACAATTTGTATATTAAATTTGGAATATTCGAAAACGAATATTTAGCGATTAAAATACATTGTACGCTATATGAACGGAACATCTCTATTCCGATTTTTCAGGTAAGAGAAGGTGATCATATGTTGAATTATAAAGTGAATGTATATAGATTAAACGGAGCACGACCAAAAGCAACAAAAGGAACCGGACCGAAGCATTTGATTTATTCGAGTCAGTTTTCTTCACGTACACCAGTCCATTTATTGCATCAACTCATCTTGAATCGATTGTTGGTTGAGCAAGAAAAAAACCTGGATTTAACGTATACGATCGAAGTAAATGCGGTACTTGATCAATTCGTGATCGACGTCCGTGTCTTTTCAACAGATACGGTCAGCATCCAAGTCGAGCGTGACTTGATTGAAATCATTGAACGTGAAGAAGTTCGTCATATCCCAGCGCTTGAAATCGGAAAACCGGATTTCGCGGAATTCGCTCACATCGTCTTAAAGGTTAAGGAAGGTGGACCACGCCTTTCACAAGAGGATACGCAACGAATTTTCAATGAGTCTGGTGTTCGAGGACGAATTATCCTGCACAAGGAGCGAATCGATAGTCATGAACCCTCCCATTCGATTCAGTTGTTGATTGGTGGAGCCGAGAAGTGTTTGTACAGTCTCTCGCAATATCAGCTTGATCCACTCTTCCGTAAACATGGTTTGACGATTCAATCCTTGAATCTGTTACCGTTTGATTTATTCATGATTCGCGACAAAATCGCGATGCTGTCTTCAGCAGATGCTTCGCAACTGTGGATTGATGACATCACGACATCCAAGAATGGACGATCACATCAGATTTGTTTTAACGATGGGAATGAATGTATGACGGTTATCTGTGATCTTCACGGATCAATTCGGTCTTATAAGTGTTCGTGATGGTTTAATTCTTCTTCGAATAGGCTACATTCTTAACAGAGGTTCTAACGAAGGGGAGTCGAACAATCATGTTATCTAAACAACAGACGGAAGAATTTAAGCAACGGTTATTGAAGGAAAAAGAAAAGACGACATCAAACATCGAACAACGCGATACCGATTACGATGAAGGTGAATTGTCGAGTTACGATAATCATCCTGCCGATTCCGGCGATGAATTATTCTTGCGGGAACGTGATCAAGCAATCACGGATATGCAAGAGGATATGCTATCAGATGTGGATCGCGCCTTAAAAGCGATCGAGGACGGAACGTATGGCATTTGCGAAGTCTGTGGAAAAGAGATTGAAATCGAACGTCTTGATATCGTTCCAGAAACCCTATTATGCATTGAGCATGCAAAAGAAGAAGCAGAACAAAACGAGAACGATCCGAATTCGCGACCAAGCGAAGAAGATGTACTAGATCCATCTGTCACAGCTCGCGGGAAAGACATCGACGGTGATACGGACGGATTCTCGAAAGTGAGTGACTTTGGTAGTTCTGATACACCGTCTGATCAAGAAGATGGAATCGATCCGACACGGTCTTGACCGGCAAAACATCTCCCGAAAATGGAGATGTTTTTTTTCGAAAAATATCACAGATATTTACCAGAATTTTTTGACTTTTCATATAATTTTGGTACGATGGTATCGAGAGGACTGTTTTTAGCCTATATTAAAATGTAAGCGCATACAAGCATCCGTCTCACTGCTTGACCATTTTAGTTGAGGGAGGATATAACGCATGATTTATGACATTCCGAACAAGCAAGGGTCAAAAGTACAGTACAAGGAACGGTATGAAAACTACATTAATGGAAAATGGACGGCACCAGTCGGGGGAGAATATTTTGATAATGTGACACCTGTTACTGGTAAGGTGTTGTGCCAAGTCGCTCGTTCTACAAAGGAAGATATCGAACTCGCTCTTGACGCAGCACATGCGGCAAAAGAAGCATGGGGAAAAACATCTGTAACCGAACGTTCGAATATTTTAAATAAGATCGCCAATCGAATGGAAGAAAATCTCGAGATGCTCGCTTATGCGGAAACACTTGAGAACGGAAAAGCCGTTCGTGAGACACTTAACGCCGATTTACCGCTCGCGATCGACCACTTCCGTTATTTCGCTGGGGTCATTCGTGCACAAGAAGGTTCGGTCGGCGAACCCGATCAAGATACGGTTGCGTATCACTTCCATG
>NZ_DJUM01000057.1:0-9421 GCF_002440475.1 Exiguobacterium sp. UBA6282
CGATCCCGCTAGGCTCCACCAATTTTATTTAAAGATCTTAAGCGAGTTTCGTTCGTCTTAAGTTTTTTTTATATGAAATGCCAAGCATAACCAGAGTACGTACGCAAGAACACCGTGATTCCCTTCACGGTGTTTTTTTGTATATTCATGCGTTTTTTTGTTGAGTTGAACCACCTATTTGTTACCGCTTACAATACATGTAGAAGTGACTATGACATAGGGGGAATATCGAATGAATATCGCGTATATCAGCGTACCGTACCGTTATGGACAAGGAAAGCCGGGCACTGAACACGGACCTGCTGCTGTCGAAAAAGCCGGTTTGTTAGCGACACTTGAAGCACGGGGACAAGAAGCAGTACGCTACGGGGAAGCGGCTGTTTTATCCGAGGATGCGGTCCGAGAAGAAGATCCGAAGCTAAAGCGTCTTGAAGGCGTCGTCCACACGACGAATGACTTGCATCTGATTGTTCGCGATGCGTTATCAGAGCAACGCTTTCCGTTGTTAGTTGGTGGTGATCACAGCATGGCGATCGGAACGATTGCGGGGTTACGTCAGACTGTACCACGTCTTGGCGTCATCTGGTTCGATGCACACGGTGACTTGAATACACCGGAAACATCACCGTCTGGCAACATCCACGGTATGCCGCTCGCTGTAGCCCTTGGGGAAGGACATCAGCGTTTAACGGAAATAGGAGGAACAGATGTTAAGCTGCAACCGGAACATCTCGTCTTCATCGGATTACGTGACGTTGATCCAGGCGAACAAGAACTGATTGATCGTCTTGGTATTCGTGTCTACGATATGGAAGCGATCCGAACTCGGGGGATGGACGCGATCATGGAAGAAGCGATTGCCTATTTGAAGGAAACAACGGATGCATTCTATCTTAGTTTCGATATGGACGGTCTTGATCCATCGCTTGTCGTCGGTACAGGAACACGTGTTGCTGATGGCATTTTCTTAGACGATGCGAAGACGGTGTTACAGCATTGTGCGGTAGCAGAAGATTTCATTGCAGCTGAATTCGTTGAAGTGAATCCTTTGCTTGAAGAAGGAAACGGAACCGCGGAACTTGCGAATGAACTGATCGGAGATTTACTTTTGGCAATGGAAACACATCGCTTAGTAAAATAATGGATAGAACTTGAACTCTTTTCATCGGGGTTCAAGTTTTTTTGTTACAATTTAAAAGGAGATGAAACATTTATCGGTCGACTTCGTATAAGAGATTGACCGCATAGAGCGGGGGGTATTCAAAGTGGAAGAAACGACACTACGCTTAATTGAGCGAGTGAAACAGGGAGACCGTGATGCTTTCGCGGCACTTGTTGATCTATATAAGGAAGGTGCCTTTCTTGTGGCTTTCCGGGTCTTGCGCGATCGAATGGAAGCGGAGGATGCGACACAAGAAGCCTTCATCCGTGTATTTACGAAGATCGATTCGTATAATGCACAATGGAAGTTCCGGACTTGGTTATACCGAATCGTTACGAACGTATCGATTGACCGATTACGGAAAAAGAAACCTGACTATTCTCTTGATGCTGAGATGTCAGGTACTGAAGGACTGACATTGTATTCACAACTCGAAAGCAAGGACACCTTGCCGGAGGACCAAGTGGTCGATAACGAGCAACGAAGTGAAGTCGGGGATGCGATTGCAGCTTTACCAGAAAAATACCGCGTCCCACTCGTCCTGAAATATATAGAGGATCTTTCACTAAAGGAAATCAGTGAAATGATCGAATTACCTGTCGCTACTGTCAAAACTAGAATTCATCGTGGACGGGAAGCGCTGAAGAAGCATTTTGCCAAACGATGAGAAGGAGGAACTCACCATGTCACGAGAGCATGTACATGAACGGATTCAGGATTATTTAGATCAAAACCAACCACCTGAGGAATTCGAGCGATTGGAAGCAGAGTTACGGGAAGCGGACGCGATGGACGAGTTCGAAGAGTATCGACTCCTTGATGCTCGACTGCGTCAACTTCCAGCGCCCAAATTATCGGCAGATTTTACATCCCGCGTGCTGGCACAATTGCCCGACCAGGTGGATACGCCGAGCGCTGCTTTACTGCACCAACCGCAACCGTCCCGTTTTGGAGGGAAGATGAAGCAATACCCATTGCTCGCGGCGGCGGCTGTTTTCTTACTTTTGTCGGTCGGTAGCCTTGGTGGTTATATGGCACAGGAAGAACATGACTTATCTTATACAAATGCACCAGGCATCGTCGCTCAAAATGGTGAGGTCGTCGTGCCAAAAGGCGTCACGGTCGATCAAGATCTCTATGTCGAAGGCGGGAACGTCCGAATCGAAGGGAAAGTTAATGGCGACGTCATGACCGTTGACGGGAAAGCTTACACGGCGAGTGCCGGTAGCGTGACCGGAGAAATCAAGGAAATTGATCAATTATTCGAACGCGTTTGGTACGGAATCAAACGTCTATTTCAATAATCAGATGGGACGAGTCGAACTCGTCCCTTTGTGCTATAATGGAAACTGTTTAAATCAGATGAGTTAGGGGGCACGGTTGGTGAATTACTTCAGCTGGCAACCACTTCAATTTCAATTGTTGAAACTGGGAGAAAACGTACATTGGTACGATTATATTAATGATGTGATTGATATCGCGGTTGTGACGTTCGTTATTTACCGTCTCATGATCATCGTCAAAGGAACAAAAGCGGTCCAGCTCATTAAAGGGATTTCGGTCATTTTGATCAGTTGGTTCCTGAGTGGCTTTTTTGGACTCAAAACACTTCAATTCTTACTCAATCAAATTATCACCTATGGGTTACTGGGGATCATCATCATCTTCCAACCCGAACTCCGGCGTGGACTGGAACACTTAGGACGAACGAGTAAATTCTTCTCACGTAGTGCGATCAGTGATGAAGATGAACAAGTTCGAATCGTCGATGCGCTCGTATCGTCTGCCCAGTACATGTCAAAACGCCGTATTGGAGCACTCGTGACGATTGAACGTGAGACAGGACTGAGTGAATACGTAGAGACGGGCATTCCGCTTGGTTCACAAATCACGAGTCAGTTGCTGATCAACTTATTCATTCCGAATACACCATTACATGATGGCGCCGTCATCGTCCAGCAAGGCAAGTTAGCAGCTGCCGCTTGTTACTTACCGTTGTCAGAAAGTGCACATATCTCAAAAGAGCTTGGAACACGTCACCGCGCTGCAATCGGTGTCAGTGAAGTAACGGATAGTGTTACGCTCGTCGTCTCGGAAGAAACGGGTGGTGTCTCACTCGCCATCAATGGACGTCTGTACCGGGAACTCGATGAAGAATCCTTACGGACGAAGTTGCTTGAGACGATCGTTAAGGTCGAACAGACGAATACTTCCTTCTTGAACTGGATGGGGGCGAAAAAATAATGTTCGAAAAATGGTTCAATGAACGATGGTTTTTACGCATTGTTGCGGTCGTCTTAGCCGTCATGTTGTATTTGATGGTGGCAGGTTCGAATACGACAGGAAAGAGTGACGCCGCTAGTCTGTTGCCGATCGCAGGTCAAGGTTCGACGAAATTTGACGTGCCGGTCACGGTCCAGTATGATGAATCGCAGTGGGTCGCCTATAATATTCCAAATACGATGGAGGTAACCGTTAAAGGTCCATCGAGTAGCTTGACGATGCTTCGGCTTGTTCAGGATTTTGGGTTATCGATTGATTTAAAAGGACTTGACCCTGGCTATCATCGTGTCCGTGTCACAGCAACTGGCTTCGGAAAAGATGTCGTGGTGACGCCAAAGCAGGAGACGATTGAAGTTTTCCTCGATAAGAAGATTACAAAGGAAGTACCGGTACAAGTCGCCTTACTCAATAAAAACAAAATCGCTGAAGGATATGTCGCTGGGGAAGCGCAACCGAATCAACAAACCGTTGAAGTTACGGGAGGCGCAGAGAAGTTACAGGCGATTTCAGCGATCCAAGTACCGATCGATGTAACTGGTCGGGCAGAGACGTTTAAAGAGACGTTCAATGCCAAAGCGACCGATGCGAACGGGAATACGATCAATGCATCTTATCAACCGGAACAACTAGAAATCACAGTACCGATCTATAAGGAAAGTAAGACGGTACCGATCAATGTGCAGACAAAAGATGACGTCAAAAAAGGATATACCGTCGTCAAGATCGTTCCCGTTACGACGGAAGCTCGTCTATATGGAACAAAAGAAGAGTTAGAGCGTATCGGTTCCGTTGATACGGAAGCGGTCTCGCTCAAAGGATTGACGAAGACGACAGAAAAAACCGTCAAACTTGTTGAACCGGAAAATGCGACAGCGATGGATCCGACACAGGTCACCGTCAATATCGTTGTCGAAAAGGAAAATGCGAAGTCGACGACAGAAACCGTCGAGGATCGAGCGGAGAAAACGATTCCCGGTGTGACGGTCACGTTAAATGGGTTTGATGAATCGAAGTATACGATTGATTACAACCAAACGATTGATGTCGTTGTCCGTGGGAAAGAATCTGATTTAGCATCGATCGATGCGACGGATATCAAAGCGGTCATCGATGTGACGGGACTAAAAGAAGGAACGCACGGATTGCCGATTTCGTATCAGACGTCAAAAGCCTTTGATGTCCTGCGTCCGGATAATATGGATGTCACGCTAAAAGCTGTTCCGCGGACATCCGTTCCGACCAATTAAAACAAATTAGTGAAATGAGGAAATAACACATGGGTAAGTATTTTGGAACTGACGGCGTACGCGGCGTCGCAAACGTAGAATTGACACCGGAACTAGCATATCGCCTCGGTCGAACAGGTGGTTACGTGTTGACGAAACACGAAAGCACACGACCAAAAGTCTTGATTGGACGCGATACACGTGTTTCTGGTCAAATGCTTGAGAACGCACTCATCGCTGGTCTTTTATCAATCGGTGCAGAAGTCATGCGTCTTGGTGTCATCTCGACACCGGGTGTCGCGTATCTGACAAAAACGATGGATGCCACAGCGGGAGTCATGATTTCTGCATCGCACAATCCAGTTGAAGATAACGGAATCAAGTTCTTCGGTTCAGATGGCTTCAAGCTCGATGACGCAACTGAGCTTGAAATCGAAGCATTGCTCGATGAAGCAGAAGATACATTACCACGTCCAGCTGGAAAAGAACTCGGTTTCGTTCACGATTACTACGAAGGTGCACAAAAATATCTTCATATGCTTCGCCAGACATCGGATGAAGATTTCTCAGGCATCCATGTCGCGATCGACGGCGCACATGGTGCGACGTCAAGCCTCGCACCACGTCTATTCGGTGACTTGGAAGCAGAAGTATCGACGATCGGTACAACTCCGAACGGACTCAACATCAATGATGGTGTCGGTTCGACACACCCAGAACATCTCGCTGCCTTCGTTAAGGAAAAAGGCGCAGATGTTGGTTTATCGTTTGATGGAGACGGCGACCGCTTGATTGCAGTCGATGAGAACGGTGATATCGTCGATGGCGATAAAATCATGTTCATTTGCGGAAAATACTTGAATGAACTTGGTCGTCTGAAAGACAACACGATCGTTGCGACGGTCATGAGTAACCTCGGCTTCCATAAAACTGTTGAAGAAAACGGGATGACGGCACTTCAGACAGCAGTCGGTGACCGTTATGTCGTCGAAGAAATGCGTAAGAACGACTACACGCTCGGTGGTGAACAGTCGGGGCATATCATCTTCATGGATTACTCAACGACAGGGGACGGCATGTTGTCAGGCGTCCAGTTGTTGCAAATCATGAAAGCGACAGGGAAAAAGTTATCGGAACTCGCAGCTGAGATGCCGATCTTCCCACAACGTCTCGTTAACATCCGTGTCTCAGACAAAAATGGTGCAATGAGCGGTCCTGCCGTGCAAGCGATCATTGCAGAAGTCGAAGCAGAGATGGCAGGCAACGGACGTATTCTCGTTCGTGCGTCAGGAACAGAACCACTCGTTCGTGTCATGGCGGAAGCTCCGACACAAGAAGCGTGTGATGCGTACGTCGAGCGGATCGCGAACGTCGTTCGTGAGAACTATGCGTTACAAGAAAACTAAGTAGCCCGAAGCAGAGCGATTGCTCTGCTTCTTTTTTACAATTATTTTAGAAAAACAAATTGATATTTTTACAAAAAATAGGGATTATGCGTATTGAATAGAAAAATATCGGGAATAGTTACAAATACGTTACCTTTCTTGCTTTTTCAGATTAAAGTTCGTATGATGGTGAAGTCGGACAGAAACGGGGTCAGACGGAAACAAGAAGCGCCAGGGCTTTCTTCGTAGGATGAAAGCTGACGAGGTGGAGGTTTATCGAATCATTCGGCGGATGCCTCCCGGTACCAGATCCATACCGTAAATCGTTCTGAAATCGTCCAAGTGATTGGACGGACAAACAGACCGATCGGGATCCTCTCAACAAGAGCCGTTTCCTCTTCAGGGAAATACTTGTAAATGGAGAGATGTAACATGTGCGGAATCGTAGGTATGATTGGACAGGTCAACACGAAGGAAATTTTATTAAAAGGTCTCGAGAAGCTCGAGTACCGCGGCTATGACTCGGCAGGTCTTGCGTTCGTCAACGACGGCGTCCAAGTCCATAAAGAAGTAGGCCGGATTGCTGCGCTACGCGAAGTCGTTCCTGCAGATGCAGACGGCACAGTCGGAATCGGACACACACGCTGGGCGACACACGGTGTCCCAAGCGTACCAAACGCGCACCCGCACCAAAGTGCGTCAACACGTTTCACACTCGTGCACAACGGTGTCATCGAGAACGATGAGCAGTTGAAAGCAGAATTGAATGTCGATCTCCTCAGCGACACGGATACAGAAGTCATCGTTCAGATGATCGAAAAGAACTTCAACGAGACAGGTGATGTCGCGGAAGCATTCCGTCAAACACTCCGCGTCTTGCACGGTTCGTATGCCCTCGCATTGATCGATGCTGAAAATCCAGACGTTTTGTACATTGCGAAAAACAAATCACCACTTCTCGTTGGTCTCGGTGACGGGACGTTCAACGTCGTCGCATCAGACGCAATGGCAATGTTACAAGTAACGGATCAATTCGTTGAGCTGCATGACGGTGAGATGATCATCTTGACGCGTGATAGCGTTACGATTCAAGATCTCGACGGTAACGTTCAAGAGCGTGAAGCATATACGGCTGAAATCGATGCATCAGATATCGAAAAAGGAACGTATGCGCACTACATGCTCAAAGAGATGGATGAGCAACCAGCTGTCATCCGCAACATCGTTCAACAATATCAAAATGAAGCAGGCGACATCACACTCGACCAATCGGTCCGTGATCTCGTACTCGGTCGTGACCGTGTCTACATCATCGGTTGCGGAACAAGCTATCATGCTGGTTTGATTGGGAAACAGTTGATTGAACAAATCGCAGGCATCCCGACAGAAGTGCACATCTCTTCTGAGTTCGGATACAACATGCCATTATTGACAGAGAAACCACTCTTCCTCTTCCTTTCACAATCAGGTGAAACAGCGGATAGCCGTGCGGTTCTCGTTGAAGCGAAGAAACTTGGTCACCCGGCACTGACGATCACGAACGTTCCAGGATCAACATTGTCACGTGAGGCGAACGCAACATTATTGCTCCACGCGGGTCCAGAAATCGCCGTTGCTTCAACAAAAGCGTATACAGCTCAAATCGCTGTCCTCGCTGTTCTTGCGTTTGACCTCGCTCAAGCGAAAGGGGTTGCTGTCAACTTCGATCTCATGAAGGAACTCGGTAAAATCTCAAGTGCGATGGAATCGGTCATGTCTCAAAAAGATCGTTTCCAAGAAATCGCGACAGAGTACTTGTCTGAATCACGTAACGCGTTCTTCATCGGTCGCGGACAAGATGCATACGTCGGGATGGAAGGTGCATTGAAACTCAAAGAGATCTCGTATATTCAAGCAGAAGGATATGCGGGTGGTGAGCTCAAGCACGGTCCGATCGCTTTGATCGAAGATAACACACCGGTCATCGCACTCGTGACACAACCACACGTTCACCTCAACAACCGTGGGAACGTCAAGGAAGTCGTCGCGCGTGGTGCAAACGCGTGTGTCATCGCAGCAGAAGGTCTTGAATTGCCGACGGATGCCTTCGTCATCCCAGCAGTCGAGCCACTCTTGTCACCGCTCTTGTCTGTCTTGCCACTTCAATTGATTTCATACTACGCGGCACTCGGTCGCGACTGTGACGTCGATAAGCCACGTAACTTGGCGAAGTCGGTAACGGTTGAATAAGAAAATAAATCGACTCCAAACGATAGGCGCGAAAGTGTCTGCCGTTTGGGGTTTTTTATATAGGAGGACAACAAGATGAATCGCTGGATCGCCGCATTTCCTAAACGATATGAACAGGACGTCCGAATCGTCCAAGCGTGTCTACCGTTTGCTTGGACGCGTTTATCACCCGGGGCGATCGAAGTAAATACAGAGCACGAACAGATACAGATTCCGACTCGCTTATATGTACCAGAGGTTGACTCGGAGCGGATTAAACAACTGACGTCGACTCAACAAACGATGTTATTTTGCCTTTACACCCGTCACCATGATGGTCACATCCGTGAACGTTATCTCCGTCAGTTACTCAAAACAAATCAAAAAGATGAATGGATACTCATCTATATTCTTGAACTTGCTAGTGAATACGTCTGTGAAATCGTTGATATCATCGTACCCGTGATCGAGCAATGGGATCCGGAAGTGAAGCGGCGATTCGTCGAGGATGATCCGGCATACATGAAGCGAATCGAAGACCGGATGATCAGTTACTGGAATGCTTATTATCGGTCAAGTGGCGAACGACGATCTGAAGCGGACTACCCAGGCTTTCAGATTATAAAATCGTTACGGGAGAATACTTCGGTAGAGGAAGTTTAAAGAGATAAAAAGGAGGTGCGCACTTGATCACGAAATCAAAGGATCTGTACTTAGAAGGACCCGGACCTGCTGTTTTGCTGTTACATAGTTTTACTGGTAGTGCGAATGAGATGCGGGGGCTCGCTCGCTTTTTACATGTAGCCGGGTATACCTGTTACGCGCCCAATTACGCCGGGCACGGGGAATCGCCGGAGCGCTTGTTTGCGACGACGATCGAAGACGTCTGGCAGTCCGCGCAAGTCGGACTTGCGTTTTTACAAGATCGAGGACACAAAGACATCTTTTTGATTGGACAATCACTCGGTGGAGTGATGGCACTTCGACTGGCAGAACAGTCAGGATGTGCCGGACTCATCTTACTCTCGACGCCGATTCTTGAGCGGACGATTGCCGGACTTGAGCACCGCGTTCGTCGCTATACGGAACGGTATTTTCAATTTGACGATCGTTCGCAAGAGTGGATCGCAGACTTTGTCGACCGTCATTTTCCACGA
>NZ_DJUM01000057.1:9476-29843 GCF_002440475.1 Exiguobacterium sp. UBA6282
GAGCGAATCGAAACGACGGTGTCGAGCCGAGATCAGAAAAAGGTTCTTCTTCCGAACAGTAAACATTTACTGACGCTCGATCGGGACAAACAGCGTCTATTTGATGAAATCCTTGTCTTCTTGAAGACCCATCCGGTAGATTCCTTGAAACCATCATCTGCTGTGCAGTAGGCTAGATAGGTAAGCTAGACGTGAAAGGGGAAGGGATCATGCGAATTTTAGTAGTAGGTGCAAGCGGAACGATTGGGCAGGCAGTCGTCGAACGGCTGAGTGAGCGACATGACATCATTCGTGCCGGACGAAGCGGAGCGGATGTGCAAGTCGACATCACATCAGAGGAAAGCATTCGGGCGATGTATGAAGCAGTCGGTTCTGTTGATGCTGTCATCAGTGCTACAGGTGGCGCTCATTTTGGTCCATTGACGAATTTAACACCGAAGCTCAATCAAATCGGAATCGACAGTAAACTAAAAGGTCAGGTCAATCTGGTCCTACTTGGTTTGGAGTCAGTACGAGACGGGGGAAGCTTTACGCTGACGACCGGCATCATGATGGACGATCCGATTCGCCAAGGCGCATCTGCTGCGCTGGCGAACGGTGGGGTCAAAGCGTTCGTTCATGCAGCAGCGATCGAGATGCCACGAGGCATTCGAATCAACAGTGTCAGTCCGAACGTACTGATTGAGTCGCTCGAGAAGTACGGACCCTTCTTCCGTGGTTTTGAAGCCGTTCCGGCGTCACGTGTCGCGACGGCGTTCGAAAAAAGTGTCGAAGGGGCACAGACGGGGCAAAACTACGAAGTTTATTAAATGAAAAAGCAGGTAGCGAAAAATCGCTACCTGCTTTTTTTTTACAGACCGGATAGGATATAACGTTCGATTCCGAAAAGTAATAGAGTGATCCCGAGACAAATGAGTAAGTTGCGTACGAACCAGCGACCTGTCATCGTCCGGTTCATGATCAGTTTCTCCAGTGTCAGATTGACGAGAAGCACACATAAGAAGATGACGCCAAACCAAATCATCCAGACACATCCTTTCTTTCTTCTTAACGAATCCAATAGCTAAAAAGTTTCGCGCCCGTCAGGAGCAGGAAATCATTCAGATGAGCGGGAAGGAAACAAGCAGTCGATTTTACAAGGAGGAACATGACGATGAAACAAGCGGTCCTAGTGATTGATTTTCAACAGGAACTCGTTGACGGAAACACCGAAGAACGTCCGGTATACTTAAAGGAACAAGTTGCGCACGTCATCGAAGCGGTCGTACTCGAAGCAGACGAACGGAACATCCCAGTCGTCTTTATTCGGGATCTAGATGTCGCTGGCGGAACAGGACCCGGTTTTGCAGTCCATGATTCGATTCCCGTTCCAGCGTCCAGTGTCACGTTTGATAAAGCAGCGACGAATGCGTTTCATGGTACCCCCTTGCTTGATTATCTACGCCAAGCATCGATTGAACATCTGATCGTCTTAGGCTGTAAGACGGAACACTGCATCGATACTGCGGTGCGCAGTGCGACAGTACATGGTTTTGATGTCACACTCGTTGCCGACGGGCATACGACGAACGGGTCCGATGTCCTGACGCCGGAGCAAATGATCGCCCACCACAATCAAGTCTTGCATGGTCATTATAACGTCGAACACTTTGCGATCGTTCGTCCGTCAACGGAAGATGTCTTCACCCCAATCCACAATGACTACCGGACATGAAGAGGAGAATAAGATGATTGAATTACGAAAAATGACAGCGTCCGATTACGATCGCTACGCAATGCTCGTTCAAGACGATCGTGTCATGCGTTACATCACGGAACAGGCATTAACAGACGCAGAAACGAAACAACGCTTTGAGCGAATCCTTGAACAACAGCAGCACGACCGACTCGGATCGTATCTGATTTATGCCGAAGAGACATGGATTGGAATCGGGCACATGACCCGGAGTCAAACGCAACCGTTCGAAGCAGAGCTCGGTTACATGCTACTACCCGATCAGTGGGGACGCGGATACGGCACAGCCATTGCAGAGCGTCTCTTACAGTTAGCGACAGAAGAAGAGCTACAGGTCGTCACGGCGACGATTGATCCAGCACATGAAGCGTCGCGCCGTATTTTGATCGGATTAGGTTTTGAATCGACCTATGTTGGACCGATTGACGGTCTACCAGGTGAAACGCTACAGAAAATAGTGGGAACGACGGAATGACGCGAGACGAATGGATTGAACATTTTCAACTCGACGTCGCAGCATGCGCGACTGTCGACGAATCGTATAGTTCTGAAGTCGATCGTCTCGTCCTAACGGATGGTCAGGTCGTCTTCTTGAAGCGCCCGTATACGGCTGAAAAGTGGTACCGGGAACGTGGCTGGATTCATGCACTAGAAGGGCTTGTACCCGTACCACACATCTTAGCTGAAGCAGCTCCCGGGCAGACGACCGGGGCGTTCGTGCTTGCTGCCTTAGCGGGACAGGCACCGATCACGATGAATAAAAAATTGGCGTACGAAATTGGTCGAACGCTCGCAATGCTGCATACGTGTACAGGAGAAGATTACGGCGAGTATACGGAAGATGGATTTTATGCCTATCCAGTTCAGGACTGGCGACGCTTCCGGAATGAAAAACTCGATGGATTCATGCCGTTCATCACGACCGAACTCGATCCCAGTTTTTTAGAGAACATCCAAACAGAGTTAGTCAGACGAGAACAGTCGTTACCGGAGCCTTCACGTCCCGTTGCCACACATTGTGACTTCCGCCTAGCAAATTTACTGACGGTAGGTGATCAAGTCACAGGGGTGATCGATTTCGAGACGACCCGCTACGGGGCCGTCGAGATGGACTTCACGAAGATTGTCCGTAATCTCAATACGTTCGGTTCCATTTACGTCACGGCATTTCAAGAAGGATACGCAACATTACACCCAGACGTGCCGATTGAGACGTATCTAGCATACTATCGTTTGTGGGAAGCACTCACGGCCGTCGGCTGGTGCATCAAACGTGGACTAGAAGAGCACCGGGTGTTCTTTGAGGAGAACATCATGCTCATCGAGCAGGAATTACAGATGACGAGCATATCGGACGGGTATTGATTCACCCATGTCTTGGAAGAAACCTCTATACTTAGAGAAATGAGGAATATGAGGGGGAAGCGAGATGACAGGGAAACGAATCGGAATCATCGGTGGTGGACTCGCCGGAATCTTTGCGGCACGTCAATTGCAGGCAGCAGGACATGCTGTTGAAATCATCGAAAAAAGCCAGAGCGTCGGGGGGCGAATGGCGACTCGTCGGATTGATGAAGGAACAGCGGATCATGGTGCCGTCTTCTTCACGGTTCGGACGGAAGAGTTAGGACGCGAAGTCGACGACTGGCTTGAGAAAGGGTGGGTTCGTAAATGGTTCGGAACGGATTTTCCACGCTATGTCGCGACGGACGGCATGAATCAACTCGTACAAGCGATTGGTCGAGGGATTCCCGTCCAGTTGAATGAACAGGTCACGCATATTACGGCAATGGAGGACGAACTCGTCACACAAGCGACGGATCATCAAGGTGCGTATGATGCGTTACTTGTGACGGCGCCTGTACCGCAAGCATATGAACTGTTGCAGGCTTCTGATCTGGCGCTCGGAGAGGACGATCATGAGCAGTTACGCCAAGTGACGTTCGAGCCGACATTCGTGGGTCTGTTTGAAATCAAAGAGCGACTGACGATCGGGGAAGTCGGCCTACAAGACGAACAACTCGTCGATGGGATGTTAAAACTCGTCAATAATGCCGAGAAACAGATTTCGAAGACGACACTCCTGAGCGTCTATATGACAGCTCGCTTCAGTGAAGACTGGTACGAGCGCCCAGAAGAAGAGACACTCGCGGAAGTCGAGCGTCTGTTACAACAGCAACTCGGACCAGTGACGATTATCTCCCGCCAGCTCAAGCGTTGGCGTTACGCTCAGGCACGCGCAGTTTACCGGACACCGCATTTGAAACTGTCGTCACATCCACTTTGGCTTGCTGGTGATGCGTTCCTTGAAGCCGATGATGCATCAGGGCGGACGCGCGTCGAGAGTGCTGTCATCTCCGGATTACGCGTCGCAGAGGCGATTGATACCCACTTACGTCAGACGGTGACAGCGACGGAATGAACGACAACATGCACTTCTTTTCTGAATCGAGAAGAAGCGCATTTTTTTTTGTTACTCACGATTATTCCCCCTGGAAGTGTTGCTCACTCCAAGCTGCCATTTGGTCAAGAATCGGTAAAAAACTATGTCCGGCATCCGTTAGAGAATATTCAACACGAGGGGGAACTTCGCCAAAGACGTGCCGTTGAATCAAACCATCTGCTTCGAGCTCACGTAGCTGACGTGTCAAAGTTCCCTTAGAGATACCTGTTAATTGTTGCAGTTCATGAAAACGATGTGTCCCGTGTGTCAGGTGCCACAGCAAGATGATCTTCCATTTGCCAGCGACCATCTGTTGGACCCGAGTGACTGGACAGGCAGTGCGTTGATTGGTCGTTGTATCGAATACAGCCACATTCATCCTCTCCCATTGGTTCGTTTTGAGGGACCTAGTTTCAGATAAGTGCCTACTTTTTTTAGTGTATCACCTAGCGTATCATGAAGAACAACATCAAACTTCAAAGGAGTGGTTTCATCATGAAATGGTTAATTACAGGAGCAACCGGAAAATTAGGCGCGCGGATCGTGCAACACCTCAGTGAACAAGTCGGCAACGAACATGTAGCAGTTAGTGTCCGCGACGTCGAAAAAGCAACAGAGCTTGCAGCACAAGGAATCGATGTCCGATACGGAGACTTTGATCAGCCCGAAACACTCGGACAAGCGTTTCAAGGAATCGATCGATTGTTGATCATTTCGACGGACGGTGAAGAGGCGACTCGGATCCGGCAACACCAAGCCGCTGTCACGGCAGCAAAAGAGGCAGGCGTCAAGCTGATCGGCTATACGAGCATCGCCAATGCGGCACACAGTACAAACGGACTTGCTCGAACGCATCGTGTCACAGAGGAAGCGATTCAAGCGACAGGTATCCCGTATGTCTTTTTCCGTAACAACTGGTATCTCGAAAATGAACTCGGAACGATTGACGCCGTCGCGCAAGGCGCAGACTGGTTAACGGCAGCAGGCGAAGGGAAAGTCGGATGGGCGTTACAAGATGAGTATGCGCTAGCAATTGCGACGGGACTGACGCTTGAGCATCCAAACCCCATCTATGAACTATCGGGTCCGTTGCATACACAAGCAGAACTCGCGACTGCAGTCGGAACAGTGCTTAACCGATCGGTCGCTTTAGATGAAGTGGATGAAGCGACATATGGTGAGCGGATGCAAGCAGCTGGCTTACCTGACTTCTTGATTCCAATGCTGACTGGTATCCAGGCAGATATCGCAGCAGGGACTCTGGCAGTAGAAAGTACTGATTTTGAAGCATTACTTGGTCGTCCCGTGACGACGCTGGAAGAGGGAGTCCGTCTCCTTTTGAAAAGATAAGTTCATCTGAACGTTTTCAGGATGAATGAGTAGGGTAAATCCCCTTTAGAAGCAATTAAAGGAGGAGCCCTACCATGAAACTGTCATCCTATCGTGTTAAGGAAGGCGAGCAAGTCTCGTTTTCGAATTACCCGACATCAGAAGAACATAAAATTTCGGAAGCAGAATTGCGAGAGAAACGGATTCCAAAAAGTGTTGAGACGTTACAAGAGTTACATTGGCGTTTGCATGCTGAAGAGAAAAATGGCGTCCTCGTCATCCTGCAAGCAATTGATGCAGCGGGGAAGGACGAGGCGATCAGCTATATCTTTTCTAACTTGAACGCACAAGGACTCCGAACGATTTCCGTCAAAAAACCGTCGGATACGGAGCAAAAACATGACTACCTATGGCGGATCCACGAAGGACTACCAGAAAAAGGGGAAGTCGGCATCTTAAATCGCTCCTATTATGAGGAAGTCATTGCCCCACGAATCCATGATTTGCTCGAGGAGGAAGAAAAGCCGGATGAGGGTGACGTGTGGCAGATGCGCTATCGTCAAATTAATGACTTTGAACGCTATCTCGTCGAGAATGGCTTCCGAGTCGTCAAGTTCTTGTTTCATGTCTCAAAAGAGGAGCAACGGCAACGGCTGTTGACTCGTCTGAAAGATCCAACGAAAAACTTCGAATTCTCGTTTAATGACATTGAGGAACGCAAGCACTGGGACGAATACCATGAGATTTTTGCTGAGCTCGTCTCAGCGACATCGACATCACATGCACCATGGTATATCTTACCGGCAGATGACGAATGGTATTCCCGCTATATCGTCACCGAAGTCATGAATGACGTCCTGAAGGAAATTGATCCGCAATATCCAAAGCTATCAGAAGAGGATCAGGAACAGCTGGATGAAGCGATTAAACGACTGGAAGAAGAAGCATAAACTATTTAAATACACCAAATGCGATTGTTCTCAGCAAGAGAACAATCGCTTTTTTAATACACTTAGAGTTGTATGAAATTCTATTTAATCATCATGATTTCTGAACTTCTGAACATCTCGGGACAAATGTCCTGTTCAAATCAGAAGGACTCTCGTTAAATGAGAGTATCATGGAAGAAGAGAGGAGTATGCATATGCGTGGTATCTTATTTGCGATTGCTGGTGGCTTTTTCTTAACGCTTCAAAGTGTCGCCAATGCCCGGATCAGTCAAACGATCGGGACGTGGCAAGCAGCGACGATCACTCAGATGACCGGGTTCATCGTTGCGATCCTCTTAGCGGTCGTCTTACGGGATCGTAGTTTTTCAGCGATGCGCCGTGTCAAACCGCTTTATCTAGCAGGAGGTGCCTTTGCGGCGATCATATTATTCAGCAACATGACGGCGGTCCACCGGATGGGTGTGACCTTGACGATTTCGCTCTTTTTATTAGCGCAATTAGCGCTGGCACTCTGGATTGACGGAAGAGGCTGGTTCGGCGTCATGAAACGCCGACTGCGGGGGCCGCAGATCATCGGCATCTTGATGATGGTTGCAGGCATCTTCATCTTAAAGAGCTAAGGAGGAGAAGAAGTGACGGACATTGTGAGCTATTTGGAACGGTATCAGTTAACGCATGTCTTTGATGTATCGCTACGCAAGGCGATGCACATCCAGACGTTCGCACCGGGTGAGGCTTTATGCCGACAAGGCGATGTTGCGCATGAACTGTACCTGCTCGTCGAAGGGAAATTGAAGATTACGCATATGTCGGCAACGGGGAAACGTCTCGTGTTGTCCTTCAAGCATCCGTTTGATCTCGTCGGCGATATTGAGTTCGTCCGAAAGATTGATTTGATGAACACGGTCGAGGCAGTGACACCAGTAACCGTCTTACGCATCGCCTATGCGGATTTGGAAGAGGCACGTGTACATCATTCTGCTTTTCTATTATTTTTACTCGAGACGATCACGAAAAAGTTTGAATTAAAATCGCATACGCTCAGCTTCAATCTGCTGTATCCGGTAGAAGTTCGGCTAGCCAGTTATTTGCTGTCGATGACACCTGATACGGATGCTTTTGCGAGTAAGGAACTGGTCGATGCGGCAGATTTGATCGGGACGAGCTACCGTCATGTCAACCGTGTCTTACGTCAGTTCGTCGACGATGGGTTGATTCGCAGAACGCAGCATACGATTGAGATCATTGATCGAGACGGATTGATGGAGCGCGTTGGAGAAAGCATTTACGAATGAAAGAGGTGCGACATGGTTACGGGAATCATCCTTGCTCTTTGTGGGGGCATGCTCGTTTGTATTCAAAATACGTTTAACGCAAAAGTCAAAGAACATGTCGGTGCTTGGGCGACGACGACGCTAGTCCTTGGACTCGGGTTCCTCGCTTCACTGACGATTGGTTTGATCGTCGAAGGGTCACAATTGTTTGCACTCGAACAGGCGCAAACTTGGTTTTGGTTCAGTGGGATCATCGGTGTCGGTGTCGTCCTCTGTGTGACGCAAGGAGTTCAACAACTCGGACCAAGTCGAGCGATTTCGATCGTCATGGTGTCGCAAATCTTATTTGCCTTGCTGTGGGACACGCTCGGCTGGTTTGGTTTACAGACCGTTCCGTTTACGTGGACGAAAGCACTTGGTGTCCTATTGATTGGTGGCGGCGTTCTGTTATTTCAACTGGGCGGGAAAACAACGACTGCACAACGCTTACGAAAAGGAGCTTGAATATGTTTTACACGACAGTATTATTCGATATTGACCATACACTACTTGATTTTGAATCGACGGAACGGATTGCCTTTCGCCATCTGCTCGAGCAACAAGATCTAACGTGGACGATTGAGCGAGAAGCGCGCTACAAGGAAATCAATCACGCGCTCTGGAGAGCACTCGAACGGGGTGAAGTGACACGTGAGGAAGTCATTCACTCGCGATTCGTGACGTTCTTTGCGGAAGAAGGACGAGAAGTCAACGGACGAGAAGTTGACGAAACGTATCGCGGATACCTCGCGCAAGGGACGGAATTGATTCCGGGTGCGACTGCCCTGTTAGAGCAACTAGAAGGGAACGTCGAGATGTACGTCGTCACGAACGGTATTTCGAAGACGCAACGCGCACGGCTCGAGGGGGCTGGATTAACGGACTTCTTTGAAGCGATTTTCGTTTCAGAAGAGACGGGTTTTCAAAAGCCGATGGCAGGATTTTTCGATCATGTGTTTGCGCGGATTCCACAATTCGACCTGGCGCGAACGATCATTATCGGAGATTCCTTGTCAGCTGATATTGCAGGTGGCAATCAAGCTGGTATCGCAACATGTTGGTTTAATCCAGAAGGAAAGCCGGCAACGGATATCAAGCCCACGTTTACGATTACCTCTTTAGCCGAACTACCTGCAGTGCTTGAAAACGCAGCAGTCCTTCAACAATGAATCAAATCAGTCGATAGGAAAGAGAAGGAAAGGGGGCGATCACCGTGCAACGATGTGATCAACAGACGCTGGAGGCAACTCCCGTCTAATTAAAAGGGGAAATGAACATGATTCAACTCGTACCGGTAACAGCAGAAAATTGGGAAGCTTGTTGTGAGCTGACGCTGACAGCAGAACAGCAGGACTTCATGGAAGCGAATGTCTATTCGATCGCGCAAGCGAAGTTCGAACCAAGCCTTGTCCTTCGGGCGATTATGATGGACGATACGGTTGTTGGTTTTGTGATGTACAACACGGAACTAGAAGAACTCGACGGTTACTGGATATACCGCATCATGATTGATCAGGCGCAGCAAGGGAACGGTATCGGGCGATTAGCGATGCAAGCCCTGATTGAAGAGATGCGAATGTTACCTGCAGCGAAACGAATCGTCGTCGGCTATCGACCGGATAATCAGGCGGCGCACAGTCTGTATGCGAGTCTCGGCTTCATCGACCACGGGGACCGATTCGGTCGGGAAATGGCAGTACGATTAAAAGTATAAAACTTGATGAACCGTCGATTAAACAGGAGACTCCTGACATGCTGTCGAACTAGAATCAGCATGTGAGCAACAAAGGAGTCTGATGAGATGAAAGTACGTCAAATGATAGCGGACGATTACGAAGAAGTCGTCCGTATTTACGAACAAGGAATAAAGACGGAGAACGCGACGTTTCGCACGGAAGCATTACCGTACGAAGAATGGACGAGGCATCACCATGAACACAGTCGTCTCGTTGCGATTGAAGGCGAGCAACTGCTCGGCTGGGTTGCGTTAAGTCCATTTTCTTCGATTCCAGCATACGCTGGTGTCGCTGAAATCAGTCTTTATATTGCAGAAGAAGTACGCGGTAAAGGTGTCGGCACTCGCTTGATGGAAGACGTCATTGCAACAAGTGAAGCAGCAGGCATCTGGACCCTGCAATCGCAAGTCTTTCCGGAAAATCATGCGAGTCTGCGCCTTCATGAACGTTTTAATTTTCGCGAAGTTGGTCGCCGGGAGCGAATTGGTCGGCTCGGAGGCAGATGGCGCGACACGGTATTGCTCGAGCGACGAAGCACATACCTTTAAAAGCAGGCAAGTGGACACAATGTTCCCTTGCCTTCTTTGTGTTGAAAGCAAGGGATAATGGGAAAAGACAGACAACAGAAGAAGGGGGAGGGATCACGATGGATGATTTTTTTGGTGAAGGACTTGAGACCAATCAGCAAAAACGGAAACGCAAACTGGAGGAAATCTTTGATCAGTCGTTTGAATCGGAGCGACGGGATTTCAATCAATCGCTGGAGCAGGACGTGACGGTTGCCTTGATCGGAGATGTCAATGCGGGAAAATCTTCGACCTTGAACGCGATTCTTGGTCGTGAAGTCGCAACGGTCGGAGCGCGCCCGGGTGAAACGGTCCGGATTGATCAAGTAAGGCAGCATCCGGAAGATAAAGTCATCTTCGTCGATACACCAGGATTGAATGATGCCAATACACAGAACTCGGAAGCGACGTGGACGTACTATCAAAGTGCCGATGTCATCCTTTATTTTTTAAATGCGGCAGGTACCGTCTTATCTGAGACGGAGACGAAAAACTTCCGTAAGATCTATCAACATAACCAAAATGTCTTGATCGTCGTTACGAAGATGGATGCGACGGATGATGTCGACACGATCGTTCAGCATATTGCAGAAAAACTACCAGGACCCAAAATCATTCCCGTATCAGCACGAGAAGGAACGAACATTGATCGGCTCCGTCGGGAGGTCCTCGACATCTTAAAAAAGTTCGACAAGGATAATGTGTTCGTTCGCCAGATGGATCCAACCGTTCGCGGGAAGATCGCCAACAACTGGATCGTCGGTGCCGGAACAGCCGCAGGTGCGATTGGTGCCGTCCCGTTCCCGGGAGCTGATATCATTCCATTGACTTCAATTCAAATCGGCTTGATGCTCAAGTTATCGAATCTGTACGAACGACAGTTATCCAAGGAGAGTGCGAAGGAGTTGCTTGTCGTGACGATCGTCGGAAACTCCGGAAAAACCGCCTTTCGGCAAATGGCGAAGCTCGTTCCGGGGTATGGTGCCGTCATTGCCGCGGGCGTTGCTTCGACCGCCACCCTTGCACTCGGATATGGAACAAAATATGTCTATGAGAATAAGCTCGAATTAACACCGGAACAACTGATGGGGTTCGTCAAACGATTCCGGAAGAAGGCAGAAGAGTCGTCAGAAGAGACAAACGAGTAATCTCCCTGTTATTCTATACAGCAATAAAGGGGGAGAACACATGACACGATTACTCGAAGAAATCAAACAGTATCAATCGGAATTCCGACAAAAGGCACCTGCTGAGAAACAACGGTTGATGGCGGAAGCGACAGCTGAGCTGGCTGCTTCTGGTATCGCTAAAGGTCTAGGTGTCGGTGATACGATTCCACACTTTACGTTACCCGATGTATCTGGCAAGTCTGTGGCGATCGAGACATTACTCGAGCAAGGTCCTGTCATCTTAACATTCTACAGGGGTGGCTGGTGTCCATACTGCAATCTCGAACTTCGCGCGTATGAACGGGAAATCGACCGAATTCGTGCTCAGGGAGCGACCGTCGTTGCGATCAGTCCAGAGACACCTGATTTTGCTGAACAGACAGCAAACAAGAATGCGTTAAGTTTCCCTGTCTTAAGTGACGTTGATTTACATGTATCCCGTCAATTTGATTTGGTGTTCGACTTGCCAGCTTATTTGATTGAGATTTACAAAGCATCGGGACTCGATGTGGCGAAGCACAATGGAAATGAGGATTGGCAGTTACCGAAACCGGCGACGTTTATCATTGATACGAATGGTGTGATTCGTTTCGTAGAAGTGCCGTCCGATTATACGAAACGCGTTGATCCAGAACACATCCTCCAAAACCTTGAACAGAATAAAAAGTATGAAGATTGACTTAAACGGTCTGGCTTCTCTCTACTTGTTGGGAGAAGTCAGACCGTTTGAAGTTTCCCTTTATTTTGTATCAAGAAGTACTCGTCTCAGCCATTCTTGAAATTTAAGATCAGTCTGTTGCCAATCCATTGCCCGTGCAAAATGATGAGCGGAGATGCGAATGGCTTCGTACTCCTCTGAATCTCGGAAGCAAGCTCGCATTTCGGCAGCGAGTGCACCAGGTGTTTTGTTTTTAGCCATGTAGCCTGTCATGCCGTACTGAACGGCGTCTCGGACACCAGGAGCATCGTATACGATGGATGGTGTTCCGACCGCCGCCGCTTCAATAATAGAAAAACCTACGCCTTCCCGTATGGAAGGGAAAAGGAGAGCGGTGGCACGACTCATCATGCGGCGCGTTTCTGTTTCAGTGACTGAATCGTAATATGTGATAGCATCCTTCACTTCTTTAGGAAGGGGAAGTGTAAGGTATTGCAAAAGATGAGAGCTGTTACGAATACCAATCAGCCAGAGGCGTGTCTCAGGAAACTCACGTTGGACCATGAGGAATGCCCCAATCGTATCTTGAAGTTCTTTTTCGTTCAGACGGTTGATATATAGAAAGGTTGGAACATGTTCTTTTAACTCCCATTCCTGTTCAGACCACGGGGAAAAGGAAAGTCCTGGCGGCAACATCGTGATATGACTGTTAGTAAAACCAGCACTTTGTAGTTCATCTACAACAGAGGGGCTGACAGTCAAGGCATGACTATCTTTATACCAGCTTAACCGTCGAGTCTCTGTCCATTCGCCAAGCTTTGAAAAAGGAAAAACAAGTGTCGTCGACCAACGCTCACGAATCAATTGATAAAGAAATAAAGTTCGTTTATGACGTGGAACATAAAGTGGTGTGAAGAAATGAAACCCATTCAAATGATCCAGAACTAAATCAATCGTTTTAGCATAAGACCAGTAATAATAAAGTGCATATGGAATAAGAGAAGCTGTCGTACCATAACGGAGGTAAGTGATACCATCTCGATACTCCGTCGGTGATCCGCCCTTGAATGAGACAGACAAATGGGTAACTCGGTAGGTAGTACTGACACGCCGCAACATTTCATGAATAAAAGTTTCAGCTTCTCCGGCTTGTGGATGTCGAGCATCACGCCAAGATAAAAAAAGTAGATGAGGTTTCATGTCGTACCTCCTTTGCGTAGAAAAAATTTGATCCGAAAGATCGGTTCTGCTACTAATCTTCTCTACAGTAGAAGGATATTCCTAGAAAATGCATCAAATCAATAGACTTCTGTTTCATCCATGATGTCCTGAAGCGTTACGTATAAAAGCTTTTGGGTAAAGAACAATAACGAAACGGGTAGGAGGAAAGCGCATGAAATGGAAGGGAAGAGAACGGAGTTCGAACGTCGAGGACCGGCGGGGAATGGGTGGGAAAGGAATCGCCGGTATCGGCGGTGGTGTCGGGATCATCCTGCTGATCGTCATCACTTTGATGGGTGGTAATCCAACTGAACTACTCGGAGACTTAACCGGTGGGGATCAGCAAAATACGACGTATGAGGAAACAGCGCAGGAAAAAGAAGCAGCGGACTTCGTCTCCGTCGTCTTGGCCGATACGGAACGAGTCTGGACGAAAGAATTTAAAGAAGATGGTAAGACCTATAAAAAACCGACACTCGTCTTATATACGGATCAAGTTAGTTCGGCTTGCGGACAAGCAGGGAAGTCCGTCGGTCCCTTTTACTGTCCCGGTGATCAGAAATTATACATTGATTTAAGCTTTTATGATGAACTGCAGACGAAATACGGAGCACCGGGCGATTTTGCGATGGCGTATGTCATTGCGCATGAAGTAGGGCATCATGTCCAGACGTTACTTGGAAAATCGGATGAGATCATGCCACTTCGAAAGCAAATGAGTGAGGAGAAGTTCAATAAATACCTCGTTCGATTCGAGCTACAGGCAGATTATTATGCCGGCGTATGGGCGCATCACGCGCAAGGAGAAAACTTGCTCGAAGAAGGCGATCTTGAAGAAGCGTTGACAGCAGCCAATGCTGTTGGGGACGATACGTTACAAGAGAAAGGACAAGGATATGTCGTACCGGAAAGTTTCACTCACGGCACATCGGCGCAACGAGAGCGTTGGTTCCAAAAAGGCTTTGATAACGGCACGATCGAAGGTGGAGACACATTCAAAGCGAAGAATCTATAAAACGAAGTAAAGACATACCTTTTGAAACATTTTCCAGTCGTTTCCGTAAAGAAGAGATAAGGATTCAAAGGGGAGTGTCGAAGTTGAAGCACATCAGTCTATTTTTGTTGCTGTATACGGCTGTCGTCGTATTGACGTACATCGTGTCACGATTTGCGCCAAACTTGTTGGTCTACATGGTCTATATTGCGATTGCGTCGTTACTCGTCATCACGGGCTATTTATTGAAACGGCTTGTACTGAAACGTTAAATACCAAAAAGGGGCTGACTCACATGTCGTCCTCTACAAAGATAAGGGTGGCAGAATGATGATCTGCCACCCTTATTTCGTAAAAAAAAGAATGACACGTCACACGTCACTCCTACAGGAAAAAGCGCATTATGCGCTGCCAGAGACAAATAAGACCCGCTTTCCTGCTTGAATGAAGCAGGAAAACTGGCTTGTGTCTCGCCTGAGGAAAGGACGTGAAAAGACGCGTCATTCTTTTTTGAGTCAGCCTCTTTCGCTATTTAAAAGCAATCTTATGAACGGAACATCGTCGGATCATCTGGAACGTTCTCCAGGTAAGTGATCCGTCCGTTTTCATTAAGACGTGCGATATCTTTTCCGTCTTGCGTGAAGACGCTACCGTCTGCCCGTTTTCCGCAAACTGCCCAGCGTGTTTCATACGTTCCTGGTGTTGTTTCTTCCCAGCCGGCGTACATGTGCTTAATATCCTGATTCGCCGTGAACACATGACGGACGAATTGTTTCCAGGCGTCGATGCCGTGCTTTGGTTGTCCGTTCAGAACGAACGTGATGTCTGTCGTAAACAAGGAAACGAGATCCTCGAACGCTTGTGCGTCCGTGCGTGACGCGTCGAATAAGTCGAAATAACGATTCAATACCATAGTAAAAACCTCTTTCTGTTCATTAAAGTGTCATCATCCGGTCTGTGATTAACGCATGCAACCGTTCTAAATGTTCCGGTGGACAGGAGGTATCGATTGCTTGACGGATCGAGCCGATTGATTCGCGCTTCAACGTCGATTGCCAAGCATCTTCTGCCTCTGTCATCAGATTCGAGAGCAGACCGATCTCCTGTTCCTGAATCCCCATCAAATCTTCAAAGACACCACTTGACGCGTACAATGTCTGTTTGCCCTCAATGGCTTGATAGACATCGAAGATTTGAATTTCTTCTGCCGGACGTCGCAAGCGAAAGCCCCCTTTGACACCAGGTACGGAATACAACAGATCCGCCTGAACGAGTTTTCGTAAGAGCTTTTGGAAATAGGTCGGTGAAGCACCGAGTTGCTGACTAATGAACTCACCGGACAAAACGGCGCGCTCCGGCAGGAAGGTTAAGAGCAACATCGCATAAACGGATTGCTCGACTCCTGTTTTCATTTGCATAGAAAGACTCCTTTCGTTAAACGTGGATAATGTATATCCATAATAGTTCGATGATGAAAAATTGTCGAATGATATGCTCTCACAAAACCGTCACACCTTTTCGACAGCATCTGCATGGCATCCCCGTTCCGGATTCGGTATACTAAATGTACGATATGTGAAAATATTCACTAAAAGTCGTTCACACTTTGTGAAAGGACGTTTGTATATGAATCCATTAAAAGGAATCGTCCAGATTCCACGTAGTATTCTCATTCAATTCATCATTGCGGCTTTCTTAATGGGGGTCGCGGTCGTCGGTCAGTCATACGGCATCGTGTTGACGGTCGATCGCATTTTCCTAAAAGAACAACCGTTTGAAGCTGTCATTCCGTTACTACTCACCGTTCTCGGTATGTTGTTGCTCCGAGTCGCCGTGACGTATTGGAACGGTCGTCTTGGTACGACGTTATCGGCACACATGAAGCAGGCGCTTCGGGAAGCACTCGTTGCGAAATATACGAGTCGCTCAGTCGAGATGATGCTACAAGGGCAAGCGGGACAGAAGGTCAGTGTCTTGCTCGATGCAGTAGACGAGATGGACAGCTACTATAGTCAATATTTGCCGAAAGTCGTCCAGACGACGATCGTTCCCTTGATGGTCTTGATTGCGGCATTCAGCTATGACTGGATCACGGGTCTTGTCATGATGATCACGGCGCCGTTCATTCCGTTGTTTTACATCATCATCGGCATCATGACGCAAAAGCGGGCCGATGCTCAACTCGAGAAGATGACGGCATTCTCAGGAACGTTCCTCGATACGTTACAAGGACTGACGACCTTGAAGTTATTCGGTCGCGCGAAACGACAGCGTGACGTCATCGAAAAAAGCAGTCTCGATTTCCGAGATGCGACATTAACGGTCTTGAAGCTCGCCTTCTTGTCGTCATTGATGCTTGAGTTCATCTCGATGCTCAGCATGGGAATGATTGCACTTGAAGTTAGTCTGCGTTTGATTCTGTTTCAAAGCATCACCTTTATCCCAGCGTTCTTGATGCTCGTGTTGGCACCAGAATACTATCTTGCCTTAAAAGAGATGGGGGCTGCTTTCCACACGGGACGCGGTAGTGTGGCAGCAGCGAAACAGATCGCAGCCGAATTGACGGCAGACGATCGTCCTGTTGCATTCGGTCAATCGGAACTCACGATGAATCGTCCACCACAAATCGTCTTGGATGAAGTCGGCTTTACGTACCAAGAAGGACGTTTTGCCTTGCAAGATATCGGGCTTACGATTGAGCCGTATCAAAAGGTAGCGTTAATCGGTCGCAGTGGGGCCGGTAAATCGACCGTCTTGCAGTTGATTGCCGGACTCGCGGATCCACAAGAAGGACGGATTCTACTCGACGGAACCGAGCGCGGTCAGGTGGAGGAAACAAGCTGGTTTCGTCAGTTGAGCTACATTTCTCAACATCCGTATCTGTATGCCGGAACACTGGCAGAAAACATCGCGATTGGTGAGCTTCGTCAAGCGACGCCGGAAGAGACTTTCGAAGCGGCGCAGGCGGCAGGGCTCGAGGAGTTGATTGCGACGTTGCCTGAAGGGATCGACACGGTGATCGGAGAAGGTGGACGCGGTCTATCGGGTGGCGAAAAACAGCGTGTTGCGTTAGCACGAGCGTTCTTGAAACGCCCGAACGTCGTCGTCTTTGATGAACCGACGACTGGACTTGATGTCAAAACGGAGCGACTGCTCCAACAAGCGATTGAGCAACTCGGACAATCGGCAACGGTCATCACTGTCGCGCACCGTTTGCATACGATTGAACGATCGGATCAAATCGTCGTTCTCGACGGCGGACGAATCGTCGATCGTGGCACCCATGATGAATTGCTTGGTCGCGATTCGGAATATGCGCGGATGCGTAGCGTCCAGAGAGGGGAGGAAACACGATGAAGGAATTATTAGGAGTCTTTCGGTTGATGGTGCATCAAAAACGCGATATCGCCTGGTCGATCTTCTTCGGTGTCCTCGCCGGTGTGACAGCGGTCGGTTTATTCGCAGCAAGTGGTTACCTGATTTCAAAGGCAGCCTTGTTGCCACCGATCCAGACACTCGCCGTCTTGATCGCCCTGCAAAAAGTGTCGAGTCTGACGCGCGCCGTCAGTCGGTATGCGGAACGTTACTATTCGCACCGGGCGACGTTTACGATTCTTAGTGACATCCGAACGTCATTTTACCGTCGTCTCGAGCCGCTTGCGCCAGGGATTTTTGGTAAGTACCGCAGTGGTGACTTACTTGCGCGGATCGTCGGGGATGTCGAGAGTCTACAAAATACGTTCTTACGTGTCCTCTATCCACCGATCGTGTTACTGCTCGTTTTCTTCTGTACGATTTTTTTCGTCAGTTTCTTCTCATGGACGATTGCCGGGATTCTGTTGCTTGGTTTAATTCTGACCGGTTTCTTGATTCCGGGATGGTTCGCGTATCGTGAACAACGCTTCGCCCGTTCAGTCCGTGTTCGACGTGGTGACTTGTCGACAGAAGTGACAGAGTTATTCCAAGGCTATCGTGATTTGAAGATTTACCAACAGCTCGATCAAAAGGAACAGGACTTGAATGCCGTCGCGAAACGGTATGTCGAGGAAGAGAAACGTAATGGTTTACACGCTGTCTCGAACCTGGCCTTAAATACGATGGTGACGTTGATCATCTCTTGGCTTGTCCTCGGTGTGGGTGCCTATCTCGTCGCAAGCGGACAACTCGAGGGAGTATTCCTCGCTTTACTCGTCATGACATCGCTGACCGTCTTTGAAAATGCGGCACCGATGGCGATCTTACCCGGCTTTTTTGAAGATAGCCGCCATGCTGCGAAACGACTCGATGAAGTCGTGACTGAGCAAGAGGAGCCGACGTACGCTCCGTTCGTCCTCGATCAGGCACCATCCTTTGAAACGAATGCGCTGACGTTTACGTTTCCTGATGCACCCCGTCCAGTCTTACGTGACGTCACTGTCTCGATTCCGGCTGGTAAGAAGACGGCGATCGTCGGAGCGAGTGGTTCCGGGAAATCAACGTTACTTCAATTGATGTTACGGATGTATCCGACGGACGGATTAACGATTGCTGGACAGGACAGTCAGACGGTTGATCCGGAAGGACTCTGGCAGCACGCGAATGTCGTCCTGCAACAAAATCACTACTTTTATGGAACACTTCGTGATAATCTACTTCTCGCAAACGAAGCAACGACGGACGAAGCGATGCGACAAGCACTCGATGATGTCGGATTAACGACATTCGAGTTGAGTGATCGTGTGTTTGAAAAAGGAGAGAACTTATCCGGAGGAGAAAAACAGCGGCT
Source organism: Exiguobacterium sp. UBA6282 (assembly GCF_002440475.1). NCBI lineage: Bacteria > Bacillati > Bacillota > Bacilli > Caryophanales > Exiguobacterium > Exiguobacterium sp. UBA6282. Next base: position 28,356 of record NZ_DJUM01000057.1, read on the forward strand.
AGCGATTGCCCGCGTGCTCTTGCGAGAAGCATCGCTTTACTTGCTTGACGAACCGACGTCATCCGTTGATGCTTTGACGGAACAGATGATTCTCAAGCGACTGTTTGCGCGAGCAACGGATGCGACACTTGTCCTCGTCAGCCACCGCTTAGCAGGTCTTGAAGCGATGGATCAAATCATCGTCATGGATCAGGGTCACGTCATCGAAGTCGGAACGTATGCCGAATTGATGACACGACAAGGGGCGTTTTATGAGTTAAAACAAGTCGAGCAGTCGGTGTTTGCTCCGATTGGATAAAAAGTATGAAAGGCAATGAATCAAGTAAGGTTCATTGCCTTTTTTATTTAGCTTGGAAGAACTGAAAAGACATGACAGTCCACCTCTGAAATGGTAAAGTCTAGAAAAAACGTGGAGGGGTTTCATGGATATCAAACAATCATCCATCGTCGTCGATCAGACGACCGTTTCATATGATCATTTTCAAATGGGATCCAAACAGGTCTGCTTCTTGATTTCGGGAGCATCGTACGTATACGACCATCCATACTTTTACTACAGTCGAATGGCATTACTCGCGCGAGGCATCGATGTCATCTGCATTCACTATGTGACAGAAGATCTATTTTCAATGTCAGACGCTGAATCAAATGCCTGCATGACGCGCCGGGTTGACGCTGTCGTCTCGGAAGTGCTGGCAAAGCATCCATACGAAAACGTTCAGTTTATCGCAAAATCGTTAGGCACGATTCCGCTTGCCGCGTTACTTGCTAAGCCGAGTCTACAGACAGCGCGCTTCGTTTTCTTAACACCCGTCCTAAATGAAGTGGTTGAACAAATCGCCACATCGACGCAAGCTGGACTGATCGTCATTGGCACGGCCGATAAGTTTTATGATGAGGCAGCACTTGAAACGTGTCGGACATCACAATTAATGATCGATGTTATCGAAGGAGCGAATCATTCACTAGACCAAGGATTTGAGGTCGATTCGTCACTTGCAGTTCTCGGACATGTCATTCGTCAGATCGAAGCCAGTCTATTCGAACCGCTACATCAGTAAAAAATCCGTCCAGCAGAGAGGCTGCTGGACGGATTTTTTAGTATGGACGAAGTAAGGCGCGAACGGGACTACCATCGCCGTCGACGAGCGGGAGCGGGACGGCATTCAAGTGGTAATCACCAGGCGTGATCGCATCGAGGACGAGTCCTTCGAGGATATAGATTCCATGCTGTGCCAGTGCGTGATGGGCTGCCATTTCCTTGCTATCAATCGCATCGACGCTTGGTAAGTCAAGACCAATCAGCGAAATCCCGAGTTCTCCGAGACGTTCAGCAAGACTTGGTGTCAACACAGGAATCGTCTCTGGGAAAGTCGATTTGTCGATCCAACCATCCGTTTTGATGATCAAGCGCTGGACGTCATTTAGCTCAAAGCCATCTAAATCAGCGGCTGTGATTTCTGTACGCCCTGGTAAGTAAATGACACG
>NZ_DJUM01000057.1:29981-31791 GCF_002440475.1 Exiguobacterium sp. UBA6282
TCATCGTTTCATCCTCCTCATAATGTCGTGCGGACCGACCACAGTTCCGGGAAGAACCGGTGGTCGAGCACACGCCGTAGATAACTGACACCAGACGAACCGCCCGTTCCTGGTTTTTGTCCGATGATCCGTTCGACGGTACTCATATGGTTAAAGCGCCACATCTGTTGCTGGCTCCCGATATCCAGTAGTTTTTCACCGAGTTCATACAGATCCCAGTACCGCTCGACATCACGATAGACGCTTGCCCAAGCGGCCTCGACACTTGTATTTGGTGTCCAGTCTTCCGTGACATCACGCTCAAGGACGGACGCGTCGATCGGTAGCCCATGGCGCGCCATCGCCCGGATCGTTTCATCGTAGATGCTTGGTGTCTTCAAGTCTTCGAGCATCATCGGATAGAGTGTTTCATCATGTGCATAAACTTTTAGCATCTGCTCATTCTTGAAACCGAGCGCGAATTCGATTTGCCGGTTTTGATACGATTGGAAACCGGATGAGTGACCAAGTGCGTCACGGAATTCCAGATATTCGGCAGGGGTCAAGGTCGACAAGACATTCCACGACTGGATCAACTGGTGCTGAATCTTTGAAATCCGTGCGAGCATCTTAAACGATGATTCGAGATCATCGTTTGCAACGGCTTGCGTCGCTGCACGCATCTCATGCAGGATCAGCTTCATCCATAGCTCGCTCGTTTGATGAATGATGATGAACAGCATCTCGTCATGATGCCCCGATAAGCGATGTTGACTCGTAAGCAATGGATCCAGTTGCAAATAATCCCCATAGGACATATCTTTCTTAAAATCCGTTTGAATCGATGCTTCAATAGACGTAGGATCTGTCTTTGTCATTCCCATTCATCCCCTTTATCGAGTTAATTCAGTTTTCGTTTTTCAGCGGTCTTCAGTTGTTCTGGATGCGCCCGTTTCCAGAAGAAATAGGCGATAGATAAGAACACTAACCACGGTATACCAAACTTCAAGACGATTTGGAAATCTGTGAACCATGTCGTCAGGACGAGTGCGAATAACAACAATGCACCGAGGGCCGTCAGATACGGATAGCCCATCATCCGAACCGGTAACGTCCGTCCACCTTCACGTTCCCAGGCTTTACGGAAGTAGAGGTGGGAGATGAAAATCATGAACCATGTGAAGATCGCCCCGAACATCGAAATCCCCATCATGAACGGATAAGAGACGCTCGACTGACTGCTGATGATCGCAGCGAGAAAAATGCCGAGTGTTGATAAGGCGAGTGCGAAGAGCGGTACACCTTTTCGATTTAAACGACCAAATACTTTTGGCGCATATGTTGCCTTGGATAATGAATACATCATCCGTGTCGAAGCATACAGCTGACTGTTCATCGCGGAGAGCGCTGCCGTCAGGATGATGAAGTTCATGATACCGCCTGCATATGGAATCGATAGCATCTCCATTACTTTGACGAACGGACTTTGATCGACGCCGCCTGCTTGTTGCCACGGGACAATCATCAACATTAAAGCAATCGTGACGACATAAAACGTCGAGAGACGGAAAACCGTCGCTTTTAATGCTTTCGGTACGGCAACGTCCGGGTCCTTTGCTTCACCGGCAGTGACAGCAATCAATTCCGTTCCGAGGAAACTGAACAGGGAGATGAAGATCGCAATCCAGAGACCCGAGAAGCCGAATGGCATGAAGCCACCATCATTCGTGAAGTTTTGTGGACCAATCTCAGGGCTCGGACTACCGATGACCAAGTAAGCACCAAGCAGGATGAACAGTAAGATGGCACTAATCTTAATGACCGAGAACCA
>NZ_DJUM01000057.1:31866-34249 GCF_002440475.1 Exiguobacterium sp. UBA6282
GCGAGAACGTTTGCGATCCAGTACGAATAGCGGACGAGAAAACCCGCGTACGGACTAATGTATCGTTCGGCAATCGTACCGAACGAGCCAGATGTCGGATGGGCGACCGTCATTTCAGCCAGACAGCCCATTAAAAGTAGGACGATGAAGGCGCCGACTGCGTAACTGATCAAAACGCTCGGTCCAGCAAGACCGATTGCAAGCCCACTTCCGAGGAAGAGACCGGTACCGATCGCGCAGCCCATTGCAATCATCGTGAGTTGGCGTGTCTTGAGTTCACGCCGTAGTTCAGTAGGTTGTTCCATGGTGTACTCCTTAAGCAACGACTTCGCGTTCATTCGCGAAACGTTCGTATTCTTTATCTTCCATGATTCGTTTAAGTGTCGCGACGACGTCATAGACATCGGTAAACGTGTTGTAGAGCGCGACGGGTGCTAGACGGACGATGTTCGGTGCCCGGAAATCGGGGATGATCCGATTTTCCTTGAGTGCTTTACAGATCCGCGCCGCTTCCGGGTGCTCGAGGCTGAGATGCGCCCCACGGCGTTTATCGTCAATTGGATTTCCGATGACGAAACCGTACGGTATGAGTTCCTGCTCGACAAGGTCCATCATGTACTGCGTCAGGGCGAGTGACTTCGTTCGGACGGCTTCAATACCGACTTCGTCAAACATCTCTAACGCACCGATTTGTGGGGCGAGACTTAAGACGTGTGGTGTTCCAATCTGGAAGGCACCTGCGTGCTCGGCCGGTGTCATCGTGTGATCCATGTCAAACTGCTTGTCCTTGCGCGAACCGAACCAGCCCGTCAGCCCAGGCAACGTTCCGAAATGACGTTCGTGGACGAATAATCCACCGACTGTTCCAGGACCGCCGTTCAAGTGCTTGTAATTACACCAGTAAGCAAAGTCGACGCCCCAGTCATGGAAAGCGTGCGGAACGGCTCCGACGGAGTGACAGCCATCAAAACCAATCAAGATACCGCGGTCGTGTGCCGCTTTCGTTAAACGCTCCATATCAAGAATCTGTCCGCTTCGGTACAGCACGGCAGGCAAGACAATCAAAGCGATATCGTCTGTCATCGCGGCAATGATATCGTCCTCCTCTAAAAAGCGACCATCATGACTTGGTACTTGGACGAGATGTGTCTCCGGATCCAGTCCGCGTAAACGAAGCTGACTTTGTAAAGCATAGATGTCCGACGGGAACGTCAGCGCATCCGCTAAAATCTTATCTCGTCCTTCTGTTGGTTGGAAGAATGTCGCGACGAGTTGATGTAGATTGACGGTCGTCGAACCGGTGACCATGACTTCTTCCGCTTGTGCGCCGACAAGCGGAGCGTTGAGGGCAGCGAGACGTTCTGATAATTCGAACCAAGGATGACGTCCTTTCATCCAGCCGTCGATTCCGAGTTCTTTCCAGTCTGATAGCGACTCGAGCAACGTCTTCTCGGCACGCTTCGATAATAAACCGAGCGAGTTTCCGTCCATATAGATACTACCCGGTTGCAGATAAAACTCATCACGATAGGCGGCGAGTGCATCTTGCTCGTCCCGAGCAACGGCATCCGTCCGTTTTGCTTGTAATGTCATACGTCATCCTCCTCAAATGAATACTCAATCAATTTTGACAAAAGCGTAGCAAACAAATTGACATTGTGTCAATATTATCGAATAGAGAAAACAAAAGGAGTGAAGGACATGTCATCTTCTCAACCAGAAAAAATCGATAAACGACATCTGCGCACAGTGCGGACACGCGAAAAACTGTTGAGTGCGGCACGTGACGTCTTCTTAGAACAAGGGTTTCAAACGTCAACGATTTCACAAGTGATCAAACAAGCTGGCGTCGGCTACGGAACAGCCTACGTGCATTTTGAAGGGAAAGATGAGTTGCTCGTCGTCCTGATGGAAGATGTCATGAGTCGCTTCCATGCGATTGCGGAACGAACATTTGAACCGACGACGTCGCTAGAGGCAAAGGAACGTATCGTGACGCAAGCTACGGATTTCTTACGTCTCGCGGAAGAAGAACGAGCGATGCTACGGATCGTTGAGCAAGCAATCGGCGTCTCTTACATCGTCCGTGCGAAATGGAAAGCGATTCGAGAACGCTTCATCGATCGGATCAGTCAGGACATTCAATATGCGCAGGAGACAGGACTCGCGCGACAAGATGTCGATCCGAAGCTCGTCGCCCGTGGCTGGTTCTTCGCGAACGAGATGTATTTATTCGAAGTCGTCCGTGAAGAAGCAACAGCGACGATTGAAGAGATCGCACACGTCTTAGCGACGATTTATACGCAAGGACTCTACCGGATCGAGGATTGATGAACGGACAGGAAGGGAACGTTTCAAAGTAGAAGGGAGCGTGACCGGGATG
>NZ_DJUM01000057.1:34343-49988 GCF_002440475.1 Exiguobacterium sp. UBA6282
GAGAAAATTTATGAGATGTATTTAGCTTATAAAGAAGACGGGGACTTCGTCGGCATGGATATGGCGCGGAAGTTCATTCAGATGGGGCATACGCGTGCGCGACGTTACGCGAACTACAAGGGTGGGCGCAAATATAAAGATAAAGAGACCAAAGAATTACACACACGCGAAATCGACGAAGAAAAAGCAAAATCCGCGGCCATCTTCCAAGAAAAATGGGATTTGATTCGGGCGGACGAAGAATACCTTGAACTCAAACGTGCGCATCAAAAGCAGTACGGATAAGTCATTTCAAAATAAAGGGAATCCATTCAAACCATGCGATACTGAAAAGAAAACGGGAGGCATGAGGATGAACCGTTGGTGGATTCCGCTGTATCCGATCGGTCTATTTTTACTGGTCGATCACTTTTTCTATGATATTTCATTGATATGGCTTATCATGCTTGGTATTGTGAGCATCCTTTTAAGTATCCGTCCGAAGCGACCATCCTTTTCGTCATATCGTCCATTAATGATTGGGACGTTTTTGATCGGCTGTGGTCTGATGCCATGGTTGACGCTGGATTTTACAGGAGTCGTCTTCGTCTTCTTGTTAACAGAAATCGCTGCAAAACTGCTCGTGTCAGTAACGGAGGAACAATTCGTATGACGAACGAATAGGGATAAAGGAAATAGCCTCGATTACTCTGTCCAATAGGATAGAGCGATCGAGGCTATTTTTGATTCGTTTAAGAACTCTGTTCGACCTTGGCAATTAATCGTGCTTGACGTTTTTGCCAGATGAATGATCCGATGAACGTCACGACGAGGAAGATCAGACCAAGTGCGAATGGATAGAAAATGTTGACGTCATACAGTACACCGGCAAGCGTCGGTCCGAGCACGTTCCCGATGCTCATATAGGCATTGTTCATTCCCATAGCAAAGCCTTGCTCATTACCAGCGAGCTTTGAAATCATCGTATTCAAGACGGGGCGTAAAATCGATGTCGCAAGGAAGATGACGAGGGTAATCGCAAAGAATCCACCGTAACTTGATGTCAATAATGACAACAGGAAGCCGAGTGCTGCGATGAACAGGAACAGGTTCAGGACCTTTCCTTCGCCTAAATTACGGGATAACTTATCGACGATGAAGATTTGAGCAATGACGCTGATGATTCCAGTTGACGTCACCATGATCGCGATGTCCTTCGGTGAAGCACCGAATTGATCATCAACGAACAGACCGAGTACCGATTCGTATGCCATGAGACCAAAGCTCATGACGAGTGTAATGACGAGCGGTACGAAGTACGGTTTTTTAAACGATGTCCCCAGTTTCTTAAGCATCGACCCTTCATCTGGTGCCATCGCTGTTGCATCGTGTTGTTCGCTTTCTTGAAGTAACAGGACGCTGAATAAGACAGCTGCACCCGAGACGATCGCTGAGATGAGCAACGGCAATTTTAAGTCATACTCGGCAAGGAATCCACCGATTCCTGGACCGATGACGATCCCGAGTGACATCGCAGCTGAGACATAGCTGTTTCCTTTTGCACGTTGATCCATCGTCGTGATGTCCGCAACGTAAGCAAAAATCGCTGGAATCAGGAGTGCGGCACCGGCACCACCGATTGCGCGCGAGATGTAGAGAACCGTGACAGAGTTTGAGAAATAGAAGACAAACATCGAGAGCGTCAAGCCGATCAATCCATAGATGATCATCTTACGACGACCATATTGATCTGCCCATTTACCAGCAATCGGTGACATGACGAGCTGTGCTCCGGCAAAGATGGCAATCATTAATCCAGCCGCCGTTCCACCTTGTCCAATCGACGCTAAGTAAGCGGGTAGAATCGGAATGATGATCCCGAAGCTCCCGACCGCAATAAACATATTGATCATGAGAACCGTTAATTTTTTTCGTTGATCCGCGTGCAAGGGGACCCCTTCTTTCGACCCGCTTTTTGTAAGCGGTTATTTGTTTCACCTTCATTATCTTAGATTCAAGCTAAAGCGTCTGTCAACGTAGACGAGTCGATGATTTGAAAAAGACTCTATCCTTCAAGAAGGATAGAGCCAATTCAAACTTATTGCTCTTTTTTGAATAACCATTTGACGTTCGGTGACAGCAACGGTCGGAAAATCGTCACGATGGGTCGACTCGACAGCAACCAGACGAATCCGGTAGCGAGTAAGAAAGAAAGTCCAATCAATAACAGTGGTGACTCTGTAATGGCTGGTGGAACCGAATCTCGGAACAAACGAACGATGAACGAGTGGATCAAATAGATCGCGAGCGTCTGAATTCCGATCTGGTCGAACCGTTCACCGAACGACCGATGCGGTACGAGCAGGAGAACGGAGAAGATCATGATAGTGCTGATGGCGTAAAGAAACAGTTGGATTGCCACTCCCTTGAGAAGCGGGACTTCGAATTCACCATACGTATCGCGGTAAAAGAGCCAGACCGTGTCAAACCCATTTTTTGTCCAGAGAATCATGAAGACGGCAATCAAGAGTGAGATGATCAGTCCGGTCAACCGCCCGATCGGTGCTGTCATCTGTTTTCGCCAGCCGGTATCAGTTAACCAGCCACGCTCCTTGACGAGATACCCCATCAAGAAGAACGGATAAAAGCTGACGACTTTTTGTAATGATAGGAAGTTCGTGATCGAATCTGGATTGGCGTTGATCAATAAGGCGAATAAGACACTGACGATCAGCGGAAAACGCATCGCTAGAAAAGCCGGTGTGACGGTCTGCCAAATGATAATGCCGAGCAAATACCAAAGCGTCCAGTTCGGAACGAGTGGATGAAGTAATCCATCGAGCATTTCCCGTAAGGAGTCATCCTGCGTGTAAGATAAATAAATTTCGTGAATCGACTGCCAGAGAAAATAGAGAACGACGAACGCGATGATTCGTTGTGGTCGCGCTTGTTTGAAGAAATAGCCACTCATGAAGATGAAGGCTGGCATATGCAACAGGTAAATGACGTTATATGCCATCTTGACGACATCATTTCCTGGTAAGTCACGGAACGTCTCGATCAAGTGACCAAAGACAACCGTGAAAATGAGTAGCACTTTATAGTTTCCAAGCCAATGATCGTACATAGGAGCGGTCACTGGTTTGATAGCAGTGGTCATTTTTTTTCACCAAGCAGAATTTGATCGACGAACCGGGCACTCGATTTCCCGTCCTGATGCTCGAAGAAGTACTCCGCGAATGCTTTGACGTTGTGCATTTCGAAGTCTTGATTTTTAATTCGCTCAATCAACTCTTCTGATGTCTTGACGATCGGACCAGGTACGAATTCCTCGAAATCATAGTAAAAATCGCGTTTCGAGATATAGTCTTCAAGATCGTACGCGAAGAACAACATAGGTCGATTCAATAGAGAGAACTCGAAACACGTCGATGAGTAATCCGTGATTAAAATGTCTGAGACGAACAGCAATTCATTGATTTCACGATGATCCGTCAAATCAAGGAAGAAGTCGGCATAGACTTCAGGAATCTCCATCCGACGACGGATGAACGGGTGGAGTTTTAGGACAAAGACATACTCCTCATGAAGTGCTTCATACAACGCATCGAGATCCAGCTGATCAAAATCATAATAGGCACTCTTCGCACCATTTCCTCGGAATGTCGGAGCAAACATGATGACTTTCTTTTGTTTGAAGATTGGATATTCCTCATAAATACGTGCTTTCGCTTCCTCGATGAACGGTTGATCGAAGAACATATCCGTCCGAGGAATACCGGTCGCGATAACTTGGTCTTCCCGTAAACCAAAACCTTCTGCGTAATGACGGGCGACATTATGAGAGCTAACGATCGCTTTCGTGTAGTTCCGGTGACTGAGCGAGTTCGCACTTGGACCACCTGGTTTTCCGAGGCGACTGTAACCGAACGTCTTGAAGGCGCCAACGGCATGCCAGACTTGAACGAGGTCACTACCTTTACGAATATTCAACGGATAGATCATCGGATAGAAATCATCGACAAGAATCGTCTTTGCTGTCGCTAAGTGATACGGCAGCGCAAACTTATCACGCCAATCACGGCGAGACTGGAGATTCGGTTTGAAGAACGTCTTCACGTCGAGATTGAGATTGCGCCGCTCGACTTCATCCAAGATATAGGCGAAGTTACCACTAATATCGCTTCGTGAGTCGGAAGCGAGGATGACTTTATTCTCTTGGATCGGTTGGGTCCATTTCGTGACGTTATAAATCGCCTTGAACGTAAAACGGCGGAACTTGAACGCCCGCTTTTTCATGTTTTTCTTCCATTTCTTATACCGATCGATGACTTGAACTAAACGTTTCGATTCGCCTTTTTTCAGGGAATGGAAACCTAAAGAGTTGCTGTATTGTGAATACTGCACGACAAGTTCGTACTCAAGTAAGATCAACGCGTTACTATGTTTCGTATCAACGCGGTAAGCGATAGGAATGAGTGAACGTGTATCACCAAAAGGCGCTTCATGTAAGATCGTCTTTCCTTGCACGATGGCGAAAAAAGCATCAAAATAACCCATCGGCAACGGACGACCCGTTGGTGTAATGTGGTTCAAATTTAATTCGCCTGTAAAGGACTCTTCCGTCCAGTCTCCTTCAAATGGAAATCGGCAGATGAACGTCCGTTTATTTCGTTTGTTCCGAAAAACGATGGCACGTTCGAGTGGTACCGATACTTCAACAGGTTCAGACTGAATATAGTCGTCGACCGGTTCCTCGGAATCAGTTTGATGCAATATAGAATTTTCAAATAATGTTTGTTCGGCGTGCAAAAAATCAGTCAATCCGCTTAAACGTGCTTCGAAACGAAACGTCGTTCCGGCTAATTCCAAGTAGGTGACCTCGGCATGTAAAGTAGGCATAAGTGTCTCTTCTGTCAAAACCATCTCTCCTCGCTCGAATAATTACATTACATTTACACAATAACGATAAAATTTTAAAATGCAGTTGAACATAGTATAGTGAAACTAGAAATCACCACTCATTATATCGTGAGACATTAAAATTAATAGGGATTTCTTTATTTTTTTGTGTTTTTGTAAAATAACAGTTTAATACAGACTGGATCATTACAGATACCCTGAACGATAGGGAGAGAAAACCGACATACGATTATTTCATAAGGGAGGGAAGCAGGTCGTCTCGTGCGGAATAGGTAACGAGACACTGCGTCAGAAGATGATTTATGCAGCCATTTTAGCTGGAGGAAAAGGAACACGAATGGGGAATGTCGATCGCCCGAAACAATTCTTATCGATCGGAGAACGTCCGATCATCGTCCATACAGTAGAAAAATTTTTGTTACATGAAGATTTTGACCGCATCATCATCGTCACACCGACTGCTTGGATTAACTATACACGCGATATTTTGGAAAAATACATCGGAAAAGATGACCGTCTTGTCATTACACCGGGTGGACAAGATCGAAATGAATCAATCATGGCAGCGGTGAACTGGATTGAAGAGAAAAACGGTCTATCTGAAGAAGACATCATCGTCACACACGACGCCGTCCGTCCGTTCCTGACGCACCGCATCATTAAGGAAAACATCGAAGCAGCGCAAGAGTTCGGTTCATGCGACACGGTCATTTCAGCGATCGATACGATCGTCGCGTCAACGAACGGCAAAACGATCACGGATATTCCGGTTCGTGATCAAATGTATCAAGGGCAAACACCACAAAGTTTCCAAATCACGAAGTTAAAATCGCATTATGAGTCACTCTCAACGGAAGAACGGGCGATTTTGACGGATGCTTGTAAGATTCTTCTTCTGAAAGGAGAAGATGTGGCGCTCGTCACGGGGGAACTGTTCAATATTAAAGTGACGACACCATATGACCTACGGATCGCAAATGCTATCTTGAAGGAGCGGATTCATCAATGATTAATCAAGTCTATCAACTCGTCGCCCCGCGTCAGATTGAAGTGACGTATGATGAGCGGTCTTTGAATACCGATCGTGTCGTCGTACGTCCAACATATTTATCGATTTGTCACGCCGATCAACGCTATTTCACAGGTAGTCGTAGTGCGGAAGTATTGGCGAAAAAATTACCGATGGCGATGATTCATGAGGGAATCGGAAAAGTCGTCCATGATCCAAGCGGTACATTCAAGAAGGGAACACTCGTCGCGATGGTACCGAATACACCGACGGAAGATGATGATATCATCGGTGAAAACTATCTGCGCACGAGTCGTTTTCGTTCGAGTGGATATGACGGCTATATGCAAGACTATGTGTTCTTGAAAGCGGATCGCCTTGTTGAGGTACCGGTCGATCTTGATCCTGAGGTCGCGGCATTCACTGAACTTGTCAGTGTATCGGTCCATGCCTTGACTCGCTTTGAAAAGATTGCGCACCCGCGCCGTGAGACGTTCGGTGTCTGGGGAGATGGAAATCTTGGTTTCATCACGGCACTTTTGTTGCGTAAATTATATCCGGAAGCAAAACTACTCGTCTTCGGTAAAACCCAGTCGAAACTCGACTACTTCTCGTTTGCGGACGAGACATATCACATCGACCAGATTCCAGCTGATGTCTCCTTCAACCACGGTTTTGAATGCGTCGGTGGAATCGGTAGCCAATATGCGATCAATCAGATGATCGATTACATTATTCCAGAAGGCACGATGGCTTTGCTCGGTGTGTCAGAAGATGCCGTCGCGATCAACACGCGGATGATTCTTGAAAAAGGACTGCGTGTCTACGGATCAAGTCGAAGTACACCGGCTGATTTCGCACGGACGATGGAATTGTATCAAACTCATCCGGACATTCCAGCCTATCTATCGAATCTGGTTTCGGGCGTATTCCAAATCCGACAAATCGAAGATATTCATAAAGCGTTTGAAAACGATTTAACGAATCGCTTCGGAAAGACGGTCATGGAATGGTGCATGTGATGATATGCGCTGAAAAAGAGGAGAATCGTCTATGAAACAAAAAATTCGGTTATTGCAACGACGGACGGTCCACTATTTGCTTGCTATGACATATTGGTTGACGAAGCGACTGCCGATCCAATCAAAGAAAGTCGTTTTTGCGACCTATCGTTCCGATCGTCTCGTCGATAACTTTCGTGCCGTCTACGATGAACTAGAGCGACGCGATTTAGGATATGAATACGTTTTTTTGTTGAAACGATTTCCTCAATCGTTGGTGGGACAAATTCAATACGTCTTCCACATGATGCGAGCGACGTATGAATTAGCGACTGCCCGTTATTTCATCATCGATGATTATTATTATCCTGTATATGTCTCGTCCTTACGGAAAGGAACAGAAGTCATTCAGCTGTGGCATGCTTGTGGAGCCTTTAAAAAGTTCGGCTATAGTGTGCTTGATAAATCCTATTCGCCGGATGATGATTATTTGAAGATGGTCCAGATTCACCGGAACTATAGCAAGGTCTATGTTTCCGGTGAAGCATGTATCGCACCATATGCGGATGCTTTCGGAATGACGCAGGAACGGATCTACCCATTAGGGGTTCCACGGACGGATCAACTACTGAACACAGCACGCCAAGCCCGTGTGCGAGAAAAGTTGTATGACCGATATCCAGAATGGCGCAAGAAACGAATCATCTTACTCGCGCCGACGTTCCGAGGAAATGGACAAACAACGGCACATTACGATCAAGAGCTCGATTTTGAGAAGTTTCGTCGTGAGCTTGGACCGGATACAGTCCTCTTGCTTCGCATGCATCCGTTTGTTCTTAATCCACCAATCGTACCGGACGCGTATTCGGATCAAATCATTAACATGACAGACTATCCGGACATCAATGATCTGATGCAGATTGCGGATATTCTGATCACGGATTATTCATCTGTCATCTTCGAGTTTGCCTTGTTGCAGAAGCCAATGATTTTCCTTGTTAACGATCTGCAGTCGTACAAAGCAGAACGCGATTTCTATTTCCCGTATGAATCCTTCGTACCGGGACCGATTGTCTCGACGTTCGAAGACGTCATCGCTTGGATTAAACGCGGGCAATTCGATACGCAGAAGATCGAGACGTTCGCGAATCAGTTCTTTACGTATCAGGACGGGGAAGCAACCAAACGAATTGTCGATCATTTGTTATATGACACGATTCCGGAAGCACCTGTCTATACGAAAACGCCGGTATGAACACAAAAAAACGTTCCGATTGCGTCTCCATTTGGGGAGAGAGACGTCACCGGAACGTTTTTATTTTGAATTGGGGCTTGATTGGCGCGAGCAGGGGTAGCTCGCAGAATGCGCACCTCTTAAAAGTGCGTCAACTTGTCCTTCAGGGACGTTCTCGGTTTGACAGGTGGAACGAGGGCTGGCCAGCCGATTTGAATGACGCCGAGAACCCGTTCATTTTCTGAAGCGTGAACGATTGAAGCATATTCTGGTGTAAACCAATGTTTTCCGCTCTTCCAGCAGCAACCAAGGCCGCGCTCTGTCGCCACCAACTGTAGATTTTGAATCATGGCAGCTGTTGCGAGTGTATCTTCTAGCTGTTGATCCGGTGTCCCTTGTACCTGACAAAGTACTGTTAAGTAAACCGGGACTTCCCGTAATTTTTGTTCAGCCTGTTGACGTTGTTCAGATGTTTTTGTCTCGAATTGACCACGCGCTGTCAGTAACTCCATCAAAGCATCGACGTACCGAGTTTGTCCCTCTTCGATTGCGAGAACAAAACGCCAAGGTTCTCGTAATTTATGATTCGGGGCATACATCGCCGTTTCGAGTAATGCCTCTACTAATTCGACCGGAACTGGTTGTTCCGTATAAGACCGGATGGACCGGCGTGTTTCAATCACTTGTTGGACATGCATCCGTTTCATCTCCTCACTGAGTACTTTTTCACTATAAATGATAACGATTATCATTGTCAATGTTATTTGTCAGAAAACAAAAAGACGATTTCCAAGAGGAAATCATCTTTCGTTGAATTTGTATTAAGAGGCTTTTCGTTCCTCTTCTTGAGCAACAGTCGTTAGTTTCTTTTTCATGAGACGAATCCGGTACAACGCAAATAAATAATGGGCGAAATAAATCGTGAATCCCAGGAAAAGCGTTAATGCTACATGAATCTGAACGCCAGGAACAGCATGAAGCTGAATGAAGAGCAAGACAGCCATTGCCATCGTATAGAGCACCATTTCCACCGATTGTGGCATGACGCGTTGACGTTTTAGGAAAAAGGAACGCATGAGTGGTAGGACGACGAGACTGACGAGACGATCGACCAGTCCGATGACGAGCACACTGATCACCATCGCTAAACCATTTTCAAAAGTGATTAATCGTGGAAAAACAAGATATGTGACGAGTAATAGTGGTCCAACTAACAAAAAGATTGAAATCGAGGCACGTGCAAAGACGAAGAGCCCGTTGACACTTGTTAAAAAGGCGCGAAAAATCTTTTGCGACCAAGGCGATGGTCGACCGACTTGCCAAGCAAAACAACAAGCAAAGATAAACGCATAAAATTGCAGAAAGGCAACCATAAAGCATCTCCTTTAGATATGAAACTCATTGTCCCTAGTGTATCGATTTTAAGAGAGAAGTGCAAAGAAGAACTTTTCACGAAGTATAGCAAAAGACCAGCTGATATGACATCAACTGGTCCTTCATGAATCAATCCAGATTTGGTTCTTTTTTTCCGTGCAAGAAGAAGGACAGAATTAATGCGAGCGCAGATAAAACGGTCGCAATCCAGAACGCGTCAGTGATCCCTTGGATCGTTGCTTGTTTTGTCAGCATCGTAAACCAACTCGTTGAAGCAGCTTGTGAGCTACCCAGCTGTTGTCCAAGATCGTTTAAATGTTGCGAAAGCGTCGGGTCGAGCGTCGTGAACTGATTCGCATCGTCTGCCAAGTGAGCCGTCGTTTGACGGGTCATGACGGTGACGAGAATTGCCGTTCCGATGGAGCCGGCGACTTGACGAAGTGTGTTTTGGGTTGCGTTTCCGTGCGGGATCATCTTCATCGGTAAAGCGTTCATACCGGCAGTCATGATCGGCATCATGATGAATGCCATACCGAATGACCGAAGCATGTAGATGCCCATGATGGAATAATACGACGTATCCATGTTTAATTGCGTCAATTCCCATGTCCCGTACGTCATCAACGTCAAACCGAAGATAGCGAGCGGTCGAATACCGAAGCGGTCAAATAAACGACCGGCAATCGGTCCGGTGATTCCCATGATCAGTGATCCGGGCAAAAGGAGAAGACCTGAATCGACCGGTGAAAAACCGCGAATGCTTTGAAGGTAAATCGGTAAAAGCAACATCCCACCGAACAACGCCATCGTGACGATGACATTGATGAAGAGGGTAAATGAAAATTCCGGAACCTTCAAGACGCGAATGTTTAACATCGGATCTTCCATCGACAGCTCACGCATTGCAAAAGCAGCAATTCCAATTAAGCCGATGACGATCGTGCTGATGACGATCGGGCTATCCCAGCCGTCATTCCCGGCTTCACTGAATCCATAAAGGAGACTGCCGAACCCAATCGTACTGAATAATACACCAAGTGCATCAAAAGAAGGTTTCGAGAGTGGCTGTGTCAGTCGGAACCAAGCCGTACCGAGTAGCAATGTCACTAATCCAAAGAACGACATCGCATAAAACATGACGTGCCAATCATAGTTTTGGATGACATATCCCGTGATCGTTGGTCCGACTGCTGGAGCGAGAATCATCGCGATTCCGAGCATTCCCATGGCAGCGCCACGCTTATGCGGTGGGAACAATGTCATGAAGACATTTGATCCTAGTGGCATTAAGATACCAGCACCTGCCGCCTGAACGACACGCCCGATCATCATGACCGGGAAGTTCATCGCCATCGAACAGATGATTGATCCAAAGAAAAAGAGTGTCATCGAAGCGAGGAACAACTGGCGGAACGTATAACTGCGCATTAAAAAAGCACTGATCGGAATCAAGATCCCGTTGACGAGCATGAAACCTGTCGTCAACCACTGGGCAGTGGACGTCGACACGTTGAAGTCATTGATTAGAACCGGTAACGCGACATTAATCAACGTTTGGTTCAAAATAGCAATGAACATACCAATCAGTAAGACCGTCAGTACTTTCGGAATACTGACGTTTTCAGTCGATACTTGTTTTGAAGGTGCTGCGACTGATGGTGTCACGGTCATCGTCGGTTCCGTCTCGAGGGACTCCTCAAGTGTCGGTCCGTCAGTGGCCAGTGCGATGTCGGATTGACGATTCCGGCGGGCGATCCAGTTGACGCCGATGATGATCAGAATCGTGAACGCACTATATCCGAACAAGAAGGTAGTAGACATGAACGTCCCTCCTTAATCCTTATGAATGCGGACGGTCACATTCATACCAGGTCGAATGTCGAGTGATTTTTCTTGCGAGAGTGATACTTTAACTGGAATGACTTGTGCGACTTTCGTGTAGTTCGCATTTCCGTTTGAAGAAGGCATCATCGAGAACGTCGAAGCTGTCGTCATTCCGATCTGTTCCACTTCACCAGAAAGTGTCGTGTCAGGATAGCTGTCGACATACACGTCAACGGTTTGTCCGACTTTGATTTCATCGATTTCTGTTTCTTCGATGTTCGCTGTGACCCAAAGGTCGTTTAAGTCAAAACCATAGGCAAGTGGTGTACCGGCTGCGACGAAGCCGTTCTTTGTCGCCATCGACTGAACGATCGTTGCCTTCGCAGGCATCGAAACAGAAAGATCTGTTGGTTTTTGTCCAGCTTGCGCAGTCATGATGTGACCAAGTGTTGCACCGCTGTCGAGCGATTCGCCTGTTTTAGCAGACCAGTCCGTTAATTTACCAGCGCTTGGGCTAGCAATCGTTATCATTTTGCCATCGATTTTCGCATTGTCTGTTTTGACATAGCTTGTTGCTTGATCGTAATAGTAGTATCCGACGACCCCACCACCGATCAAAACGATGAGTGTAACGATATTAATGATTAGTAATTTCTTCATACTCATGGGTGTGTTAGCATCCTTTCTTGTGTACAATCGATTCAAAAAAAGTACTCCTCTGGGGGGAGGAGTAATTAATATAGTTAATTATATGGATAGTTAGATAACAAACAACCAACAGTTTCCGACAAAATGTTGGAAAAATAAATGATAACGGATTCATTTTTAAAAAGAGGATGGAAAAGGAGTGAAATGCACATGAAAGAGAGCCGTGATCCACGACCAAAACGGTCACGTGACCGTATTACGATGGAATTGTTTCGTTTACTGAAGACAAATAGCTTTTCGAGCATCACCGTCAAGATGCTGACGGATGGGGCGGGTGTGAACCGCTCGACCTTTTATGCGCACTACACAGATAAATATGATTTGCTTGACCAAATCGTTGAGGAACAGATGATGGCACTCGAACAAGCGATTCGGATTACAGGTACAGGCACCGTATTTCCGACAGTCGAACAGGTCAGTCGTTATTTTGCTCGTTTGTTCATTCACATTGAAGAAAACGAATTGTTTTACCAAACGATGCTCGTTCAAGGTCCTATCAAAACGTTCATCTCACGTTTTCTTGATACGTTGAAAGAAAATTATCGCCTCGTCTTTCGATCCCAAGTCGCAGAGGATGCGACTTTCGTCGATCGGGATTTGTTACTGAACTATGTCATTGGTGGACAGTTAGGATTATTGATTTCCTGGTTACGAAACGGTCGGCCATATTCATCCGCATATATGGCGGAGCAATTGAGCCGGATGATCGTCTTTGGAACGGTTGAAAGCATCGGTTTTCCGAAAGAAACGGAATAAGGTCATAGAAAAAGACACTCCCGCTAGGAAGTGTCTCATATTCAAGCTTGTCGGAAGGCAAGTTCCTTCGTATAAATCGTACTTCGGTTTCGTCCGCTTTCTTTTGAGTAATACAACGCTTTATCTGCTTGTTGTAATGCTTCAAGAGACGTATGGGAACCACTAGAATGTGCAATCCCAAGCGAAATCGTGATTTGCAGATCAGGTACGTCTGCCGTCGGGAACAGGTTGCGTGCGACTGTCATCCGAGCCAACTCTGCGATTTTTTGAGCTTCTTTAGCTGTAGTGCTTGGTAAAATGATCAAAAACTCTTCACCACCGTACCGTCCGACGAGGTCATCCGGTCGTGTTAAGGAAGCGAGTGTCATGCCGAGTTGACGTAGGACATCATCCCCGGCGTCATGACCATATGTATCATTGACGTGCTTGAAGAAGTCGATATCAATCAAGACAAGTGAATACCCTTGATCCGTTGAACCGACAAGTGACAGTGAATCATCGAGACGGCGCCGATTGGCAAGTCCGGTCAAAGCATCCGTCATCGCTAGTTTTTGTTGATACTGAATGTTTTCGAAGTGACGGCGTAATTCCGTCAGCAGTCGAAAAGCAACAAAGCCAGCTAATAGATTAAAGAAGATATAAGCGATTGAAATTTTAAAGAATGTCGACCAGCTGTTTGTCAGGATATAGATGGCAGGTAACGAATAGAGAACACCAATTGACACCAATAATTGAAAATGGCGTGTCGAGACATGAACGAATCGACGTACGATTCCGATCGTCGTAATGATTAAGACGATAATCAGTGTGGACAGATAAAAACCTTCCATTTGATCGACGGGTGTCAAAAAGTAACGTGTCCCGATGATCATTATACCGGCGACGATGGCGCTCGGGAAACCACCGAATAGCATAGCGATCGCGACTGGGATGATTCGTAAATCCACACGGGCGACATCGATCTGAATGCCGTTGAACATCAACAAAACTGCAATCAGACCACAGACAGTTCCCAATATGAGGCGTGTACTCCAGCTGGAATTCAGCGAAATACGTGGTCGATTCCGAAATGGTAAGAATAAGAGAGTAATCGTCGTGAACAGTAGACAAAAGTTAATGATGAATTGATTCATGATGGACAACAAATCCTCCCAACTCCCCCAGCTAACAGATTTCCATATATATACTCCAGTATACTCATCTAGGTAACGGTTAGACAGAGGTAAATGTTTAGATAAAACATAAAAAACGGTAGAAAATCTACCGTTTTTTATGAAGACGAAGTGAGCGTATCCTCATCCATCGTCAGTAAAATCTTATCGAAGACGCGAATCATCGTTTCCAGTTCTTCTGCTGTTAAAGTTCCGAAGCGATCTTGTAAATAGTTTCTTCGGACGACCTCGAGTTCCCGAAAAGCACGCTCTCCGTCATCCGTCAAAGCGAGGACAATCGAGCGACGATCTTCCGTCGAACGCGTCCGTGTGACATATCCTTGTTTATAGAGCTTATCCGTTAAAGCAGTGACTTGACTCGTCGCCAGCTCAAATTGTTCCGCAAGAAGTGTCGGACGCTGAGGACCGTTTTCTGAAAGACTCCGTAAGATGAAAAATTCGCTTCGGGTCGCTGTTCCTTCAAATAGTCGATTAAGTTCACGTCGCAGGGTACGAAGAATGACACGCATTTGTTCCTCGAGTCGGTAAGTCAGCAAATCACGTTCCTGTGGCATGCAAGCAGCATCCTTTCTCTCAGTGGACTTCTATCATTTAGTGTACTAAACATATCGGATTTTTACCATCTACTACCCCAGATTCAAAAAAGGCAATTGACAATTTCGTGGCGGTTTGTGTAATATGGCGTAGTAATAACTAATTTAATTCAGTTCTCACTCAACCAGTGGGATGGAGGTTGCAGTTCTTAAGAGTACGGTTACGGATGTCGTCAAGCGACAAATGAAGTGACCTGAAAGGAAGAATTGCCGAAATCAATCATCGCTTTGAAGATGATCGATTGGGATTAGATCGAATAGGTCTAATACTGTCACAAGTCGGGTATCACTTACTTGTGGAGAGCTATCTTTCACGACGGTAGAATGAGGCGCATTCATTTTATTATGTTGCGTTCTCATCTTCCATCTGGAAGATGAGGGCGCTTTTTGTTTTTTTCATTCAAAAAGTGTCCTCTCAAAAAATCTAAACAGAGAGAAGCGAACGAAATGAACAAACTAGATGTGAAACAAACAACAGATTCGACAGCCGAAGGATTAAAACGTGGATTACAAGCCCGTCATATGTCGATGATCGCCATCGGTGGGGCAATCGGAACAGGACTTTTCATCGCGTCCGGTGCTTCCGTTGCAGCAGCAGGACCAGGTGGTGCACTCCTATCGTATGCAATCGTTGGTCTGATGGTCTACTTCCTAATGACGAGTCTTGGCGAAATGGCGGCGTATATGCCTGTCGCCGGATCCTTCTCGACATACGGGACAAAATTCGTCGATCCATCATTCGGCTTTGCACTCGGCTGGAACTACTGGTACAACTGGGCGGTCACGATCGCAGTTGAGCTCGTTGCAGCACAAATCGTTATGACGTATTGGTTCCCGGACGTTCCTGGATTTTACTTCAGTGCCTTATTCCTTTTACTCATGATCGGCTTGAACTACTTCTCCGTTAAAGGTTTTGGGGAAGCGGAATATTGGTTCGCCATGATTAAAGTCGTCACTGTCATCGTCTTCTTAGTCGTCGGTGTTGCGATGATTTTCGGTGTCTTTACATCGGAGCCACCGGTTGGCTTTAAAAACTTTGCTCTCGGGGATGCGCCGTTCGTCGGTGGTATTC
>NZ_DJUM01000019.1:0-7666 GCF_002440475.1 Exiguobacterium sp. UBA6282
TGCAGGTCGGTCTTTTTGTGTTATGTGAAACTTCAGACTGTTCTGATTATTGGTCGAGTCATTGACATGACACCCTCTGCTTGTTACCATAACATCAATATTCTTTTATAAAAGAGAAAGCGAGTGGATAACATGTGGGAGAACAAATTTGCTAAAGAGGGTTTGACGTTTGATGACGTCTTACTCGTACCCCGTCGTTCGAGTGTCTTACCGCGCGACGTTGATTTATCTGTCACGCTATGTGAAGGGATCACACTTAATATTCCGTTGATCAGTGCTGGGATGGATACAGTCACAGAAGCTCCGATGGCAATCGCAATGGCACGCCAAGGTGGTCTTGGTGTCATTCATAAGAACATGTCAATGGAAGAACAAGCAGAACATGTCGATCGCGTCAAACGTTCTGAAAATGGTGTCATCACGAATCCGTTCTATTTAACGCCAGAGCGTCAAGTCTACGATGCTGAGTATTTGATGAGTAAGTACCGCATCTCAGGTGTTCCGATCGTTAACAACGAAACAGAGCGTAAATTAGTAGGAATTTTGACGAACCGTGATCTTCGTTTCGTTAAGGATTATTCGACTGTCATTGAAACAGTAATGACAACAGAAGAACTCGTGACAGCAAAAGTTGGTACGTCCCTCGCAGAAGCAGAACAGATTCTCCACAAGCATCGCATCGAAAAGTTACCACTCGTTGATGAGAACGGTGTGTTAAAAGGATTAATCACGACAAAAGATATCGAAAAAGTCGAACAGTATCCACATGCTGCGAAAGATCAATTTGGTCGTTTACTTGTCGCAGCAGCTGTCGGTGTGACGAAAGACGCTTCAACACGTGCGAAGTTCCTGGTCGATGCAGGTGTTGATGCACTCGTCGTCGATACAGCTCACGGTCACTCAGAAGGTGTTCTCGTCAAGGTACGTGAATTACGTGAAGAATATCCAACCTTACCAATCATTGCGGGCAACGTTGCGACTGCAGAAGCAACACGCGATTTGATTGAAGCCGGCGCATCTGTCATTAAAGTCGGTATCGGACCTGGTTCGATTTGTACGACACGTGTTGTTGCAGGCGTCGGTGTACCACAGATTACAGCCGTCTTCGATTGTGCGACAGAAGCACGTAAACATGGCGTTTCGATTATCGCTGACGGTGGCATTAAGTACTCTGGCGATATCGTGAAAGCACTTGCTGCTGGTGGTCACGCTGTCATGCTCGGAAGCTTGCTTGCAGGAGTAGAAGAGAGCCCAGGTGAGATGGAAATCTATCAAGGACGTCAATTCAAGACGTACCGTGGTATGGGTTCTGAAGCATCGATGAAACGCGGTAGCCAAGACCGTTACTTCCAAGAAGCAGACAAGAAGTTCGTTCCAGAAGGAATCGAAGGAAGGGTCGCTTACCGTGGTAAACTCGGTGACTCAGTGTACCAACTCGTTGGTGGTATTCGTTCAGGTATGGGATACTGTGGTGCTGCGACGTTAGAAGAATTGCGTGAAGAGACACAGTTCATCCGTATGACGGGCGCTGGTTTGCAAGAAAGCCATCCGCACGATATTCAAATTACCAAAGAAGCCTCTAACTACACACGTCAATAAAAAAAAGCCTCGTCTTTCTCTAGCAGAAAGGCGAGGCTTTTTTTTATGATGATCTATGCAGATTCCATGCGTCTATCAATAATTGTAATCCTTCCGTCAACTCATGCTCAGAGAGACTCGCAAATCCAAGAACGATTTGAGGCGTATTGGAGAGAAGCGGTAACTGGGCGTATTGAGAGAGACCGTATACTTGGATGCCTTGTTGTTGTGCCCGCTTTACTAGCTCTTGCTCCGTCATTCCGTTCGCTACGGAAACGACAACATGGAGTCCAGCACTTTCGCCAGTCAACCGTAAGGCAGGGATCCGGCGAAGCGATTGGATCAGCACATCTAGTTTACGACGATAGACTTTACGCATCCGATTGAGATGTCGTTCAAAGTCGCCCTCTTTCATGAAACGTGTCAAGATCGTTTGATCAAAGCGTGAGACACTACAAGTATAATGGGATAATTCGGCTTGATACTGTGCGCGTAAGACTTCCGGTAAGACCATATAACCAATCCGTAGTGAAGGCATGAGCGATTTTGAGAAGGTACTCATATAAATGACACGATTGCTGTCCATGTTGTGCAAAGACGGGATCGATTTACCGCTATAGCGGAATTCGCTATCGTAGTCGTCTTCGATGATAAAGCGGGTCGGATCCATCGCCGCCCAGTTCAACAACTGGTGTCTTCGATTGACGGACAGGATGCTACCGGACGGAAACTGATGTGCCGGTGTGACATACATGACATCAACATTTGATTCCTGCAGTTGATCGATGCGTAATCCATTCGCATCGACACGAATCGGTTCAATCATTCGTTCATGATTTTCAAGCAAGAGGCGTGTCGTATGATAACCGGGATCTTCGATGCCGTACGTGACGTTTCGTCCTAGTAAGAAAAGAACGATGGGCAACAGTTGCTCGATACCTGAACCGACGACGATCTGTTCCGGAGAACAGACGACACCACGTGAGTGATAGAGATAAGTCGCAATCTCTTCGCGCAACGTTAGATCGCCTTGCGGATGACCGAGCGAGACGAGTGGATGGTGATCGGTATCTATGATGTCTTTGGCATACTTTCGCCAACGGGTGAACGGGAAAGAGATACCTTCAATCTTACTTGGATGAAAGTCATACGTGATGACCGGTTTTTCTTTAGTCACACGCGGTTCGATGACGGGTGAGGTTTTGACGTAAGCAAGTTCCTCATAGGCAAGAACGAAATACCCTTTACGCGAGATGGATTCGACATAACCTTCTGCGACAAGTTGTTGATAAGCAAGCTCAATCGTCGTTTGACTTAAGTTCAAGAATTGACCGAGCTTTCGTTTAGAAGGCAATTTTGTGCCGTACGCTAAACGTCCGGCGATGATTTCGTTTCGGATCTGTTGATAAAGTTGTTCATAAAGAGGTTTCTCTTGATCGCGTGTAAGTTGAAATGATAGCATGTCCATCTCGTATGACTCCTTCATAATAAACTGACCTGTTGAAATCATCATAAACTGATACTTTTAAAAGTGTCAACGTTCCGTATACTAAAGGGGTGAAAGTCAACCAAGGGGGAATGGATATGGAACGTCAACAAGGAACGGATCGTGTCAAACGTGGAATGGCTGAAATGCAAAAGGGTGGCGTCATCATGGATGTCGTCAATGCGGAACAAGCAAAGATTGCGGAAGCAGCAGGAGCTGTTGCAGTCATGGCACTCGAACGTGTCCCGTCGGATATTCGTCGTGACGGAGGTGTGGCACGGATGGCAGATCCGTTGATCACGGAAGAAGTACTTGGGGCAGTCTCGATCCCCGTCATGGCAAAATGCCGAATTGGTCATATTGTCGAAGCGCGTGTCCTTGAATCGATGGGGGTCGATTTCATCGATGAGAGCGAGGTACTGACTCCGGCAGACGAGCAATATCATTTACTGAAGTCGGAGTTCACCGTACCGTTCGTCTGTGGCGCACGTGATCTTGGGGAAGCCGCTCGCCGGATTGCCGAAGGAGCGGCGATGATTCGGACGAAAGGCGAGCCTGGAACTGGGAACGTCGTCGAAGCCGTTCGCCATATGCGACAAATTCAAGCGCAATTGAATCAGATTTTGCATGTCAGTCCAGATGAATTGATGACATTTGCGAAAGAGTGGGGTGCTCCGTACGAAGTATTACGAGATATTCGGACACAGGGACGTCTACCAGTCGTCAATTTTGCAGCCGGAGGAGTTGCGACACCAGCTGATGCCGCTCTCATGATGCATTTAGGGGCAGATGGTGTCTTCGTCGGATCGGGGATTTTTAAATCAGAACACCCAGAACGTGTGGCTCGCGCGATTGTTGAAGCGGTTACGTATAAAGATGATTTTGGACGGATTGCCTCTTTATCCAAAGGGCTCGGAACAGCAATGAAGGGAATCGATGTCACTTCGATGCCGTTTGAAGAACGGATGGCGACACGCGGATGGTAATCGGTATTCTTGATGTTCAAGGTGCTGTCCGCGAACATCAACAGCAACTTGAAGGTCTTGGTGTAGAGGTCGTTCTCGTCAAACATGCGAGTGATCTCGAGAGACTGGATGGGCTCGTCTTACCCGGCGGCGAATCGACCGCGATGCGTCGATTGATTGAGCGTTATGCCTTGCTGGAACCGCTTCGGGAAAAAGCGACGACGTTACCGATGTTCGGAACATGTGCCGGAATGATTCTACTCGCAACCGCTGTCGAAGCAGGTCAGAGTCATCTCAACGCGATTTCGATGACGGTCCGTCGGAATGCTTTCGGTCGACAAATCGATTCATTTGAAGGATTGCTACCGGTTGAAGGAATTGAGGAGTCGATTGAGGCAGTCTTCATTCGAGCGCCATTGATTCTATCTGTCGGAGAAGGAACACATATTATCGCAACGGTCGAAGAACAGATTGTCGCCGTCGAGACATCGCTTCATCTAGCATGTTCGTTTCATCCTGAATTAACAGAGGACGATCGCTTACATCAGTATTTTTTACAAAAGATTAAACAGCGGCAGTCCGTCCGTCTATAGAGCGTGGAAGCATCTGACAGGTTCTACTGTCAGGTGCTTCTTTTGTGCTACACTATTTGTAAAATGAATGATTGAGTGAAGGAGAGACACGATGAAACGAATCTTGCTACTCTGTTTAAGTGTCCTGCTGGTCGTAGGTTTTCCTACAACTGGACAAGCGGCACCTTCGATTCAAGCAGAGTCTTACATAATGGCCGATGCGGTCACAGGAAAAATCCTCCTTCAATCGGAAGCGGATGTTTCTCTACCACCGGCTTCGATGACAAAGCTGATGACGCTTTACCTCGTTCGACGACAAATCGAATTAAAAAAGCTGACGTGGGATCAAAAAATCAAACCGAGTGCAAAAGTATTAAAGCTTGCGAACACGTCCGGCATTGCTCGTGTTCCTGTTAAAGCAAAAACGTATACGGTTCGTGAGATGTATAACGCGGCGTTCATTAAATCAGCCAATGATGCAGCCGTATTGCTAGCCGAAACGGTATCCGGTTCAGAGGCGACGTTCGTTGAAGAAATGAATGAGACAGCGAAGTTATTCGGGATGAATGATACAGAGTATGCGAATGCCTCTGGTCTAGATGCTGTCGATGCGACGCTTCCAGGAACAAATCTGATGACAGCGACGGATATCGCGTTACTCGTCATCCGCTACATCAAGGATTATCCGGATGTACTGGATGTGACGAATAA
Source organism: Exiguobacterium sp. UBA6282 (assembly GCF_002440475.1). Lineage (NCBI taxonomy): Bacteria > Bacillati > Bacillota > Bacilli > Caryophanales > Exiguobacterium > Exiguobacterium sp. UBA6282. The sequence goes on from NZ_DJUM01000019.1 coordinate 5,313, forward strand.
AACACAGATGAAACTTGATGGAGAGGTCTTGAATAACTCGAATAAGATGCTGGCGAAGGAAAAATTCGCATATGCTGGCATGCGGGGGATGAAGACAGGAACGACCGATTTAGCAGGTTACTGCTTCGCGAGCGTAACGACGCGGGATAATATGACACTTGTCACGGTCGTCATGCGAACGGATTCCGATCAAGCCCGTTTCAAGGAAACGAAAAAGCTACTCGACTATGGTTTTGCGACGTTTGAGCCGTTGACGTATTACGGAAAAGGGGAACGGATCAAAGACGCTCTTCCGATTAAAGGGGCAACTATCCGGCAGTTAGACGTCGTCACGGACGGTTCGTTATACATCACGGTCTTAAAACAAGCGAAGACGCGGGAACCACGGTTCGACTTCTCAAAAACAACAGCTCCTGTGACGAAACAAGAAATCGTCGGTACGGTACAGGTCGCGGACGATGGGGTCTATCTACCAGGTTTTGAGACACCGCGTGTGAATTTGTATAGCGCAACTGCCGTTCCACTTGCGAGTGTTCCGACACGCCTCGTCCGTGCTTGGACGGCTTGGTCGAAGCAAATTGAACAAGCGATTCAACAATCGGCTCTTGTCAACTTCCAAGACGATGGTGTAAAGTAAGACTAATCTCATAAAGATGCTATGAACGGACCAAGTAGATGTATCGATACTGTTAAGAGAGCTAGTGGGTGGTGTGAACTAGTCAGATCGATGGATTGAATCGAGCCGGATCGCACACCTTGCGAACAAGGTGCGGGTACGCCCGTTATCGCGTCTTAAGTTGGCTAGATGTGTCTAGCAATGAGGGTGGCAACGCGGATCCAGGTGATTCGTCCCTTTTCGGTAGGAATACCGGAAAGAGACGAGTCGCCTTTTTTTATGACATAAAGGAGGAATTGCAGATGATTGATATTAAACGATTACGCCAAGATTTTGACGCCATTCAAGAAAAGTTAGCACACCGAGGAGAGGACTTGACGGACATGAACCGTTTCCTTGCACTTGATGAGAAGCGTCGAGAACTGATTGCGCGGACAGAAGTGTTGAAAGCAGAACGAAATGAAGCGACGAAAAAAATCGCTGAACTGAAACGCAATAAAGAGAATGCAGATGAAGCGATTGCTGCGATGCGTAGTGTCGGGGACGAGATCAAGACGCTTGACGACGAATTACGTGACGTCGAAGCGACATTGAATCAACTTCTCCTCGGTATTCCGAACATTCCACATGACAGCGTACCGGTCGGTTCTTCTGAAGATGACAATGTCGTCATCCGTGAAGTCGGTGATAAACCAGCGTTTGATTTCGAAGCGGTTCCGCACTGGGATTTGATGGAGCAATTAAAGATCGTTGACGTAGAGCGTGCAGGAAAGGTCACAGGTAGCCGGTTTGTCTTTTATCGTGGGGCAGGGGCACGTCTTGAGCGGGCATTGATCAACTTCATGATGGATCTCCATCAAGATCAGCACGGCTACACAGAAATCTTGCCGCCACTCATGGTCAACCGCGATTCAATGACAGGAACAGGACAACTGCCGAAATTCGAGGAGGATGCGTTCAAGATTGAAGAGACGAACTACTTCCTTGTACCGACAGCAGAAGTTCCAGTGACGAACATGCACCGCGAAGAAATCCTGACTGCAGATCAGTTACCGATCGGCTATGCCGCATACAGCCAATGTTTCCGTTCAGAAGCTGGTTCTGCCGGACGCGATACGCGCGGTTTGATCCGTCAGCACCAATTCAATAAAGTTGAACTCGTTCGTTTCGTCAAACCAGAAGAATCTTACGAGCAACTTGAATTGTTAACGGGACAAGCAGAGACAGTCTTGAAAAAGCTGAAACTGCCGTATCAAGTATTGAGCATGTGTACAGCTGATCTTGGATTCACGGCTGCGAAGAAATACGACATCGAAGTCTGGATGCCAAGTCAGGGCGTCTACCGTGAAATTTCTTCTTGTTCAAACTTTGAAGATTTCCAAGCACGCCGAGCGCAAATCCGTTTCCGCCGCGAAGCGAACGCGAAACCAGAATTCGTTCACACGTTGAATGGTTCTGCTCTTGCAGTCGGTCGGACAGTTGCTGCCATCTTAGAGAACTACCAACAAGCGGATGGATCAGTTGTTATTCCAGAAGTACTTCGTCCATACATGGGTGGTCTTGAAGTGATTCAAGCTTAAGTCAGAAGGGGGAGTAATCCCCCTTTCTGTATTTTAAAAAGTTTTTTTAGAAAAGGTCTTTACACGTTAAAAGGCAGATGCTATCATAATTAATGTCAGGAAAACAGACAGGTCATCATGATCTGGTAAGAAGTACGGAGGCGTACTCAAGTGGTTTA
>NZ_DJUM01000019.1:7768-8182 GCF_002440475.1 Exiguobacterium sp. UBA6282
TCGAATCCCACCGCCTCCTCCACTTCTTTTTTTTTACCCAAAAATAAATATAATCATGGAGTCGTACCCAAGTCCGGCTGAAGGGGACGGACTCGAAATCCGTTAGGGGTCGCAAGGCTCGCGTGGGTTCGAATCCCACCGACTCCGCTTTTTATAAAGCATCTCAATTCTGAGGTGCTTTTTTGTTGCATCGATTTCTTCGTGCATGCTATGGTTGCCTACGTGAAAAACGAAGAAGAGGTGGACGAAATGAACGAACAAACAAAAGAATCGTTGCTTTCGCATTATGCGATGACGATGACATATGTAAAAGACTTAGAACAGATTTCAGAAGAAGCATGGCGGACATCGTATGCGGAAGGTAAGTGGACGGTTGCTGAGATCATTGGTCACTTATCACCATGGGATCGTTTC
>NZ_DJUM01000019.1:8359-13896 GCF_002440475.1 Exiguobacterium sp. UBA6282
ACAAGGTCGTCATTAAAGACAAGGAATTAACGATCGGTCAGTTCCTCGGAGCAATGGCTCAACATGATCTACACCATATGGAACAAATCAATCAAGTGATTGGTTAATGCGAAGGAGATGCGAAACGCGTCTCCTTTTTTTGCGCAAAAAAAGATCCGCCTAAGAGGCAGATCTGATCAGTTAGCGTGTATTGGCAATACGAGCAACTTCAAGCTGCTTTTCAATCTTCGCGAGAATCCGGTCGATCGATTCTGGCTCGTTCAGTAAATCGTATTCGTCGATCGACAAGCGGAGTACCGGGCAGATTGTGAAGTTATTGATCCAGTTCGTATAGCGTTCGTACATCTCTTCCCAATATTCGATTGGTGTCTGTTGCTCCATCTCACGTCCGCGAAGACGAATCCGTTCAAGGACTTGCTCGAACGAACCTTCGAGATAGATCAAAAGATCTGGATGTGGGAAGAATGGTGTCATGACCATCGCGTCAAATAAACTTGAATACGTTTCATAGTCCGTTGGAGACATCGTTCCTTTTTCGAAATGCATCTTAGCGAAGATTCCTGTATCTTCATAGATCGAACGGTCTTGGATGAAACCACCACCGTATTGGAAAATCCGTTTTTGCTCCTTGAAGCGTTCAGCCAGGAAATAGATTTGGAGATGGAAGCTCCAGCGCTCGAAATCATGATAAAATTTATCCAAGTAAGGATTCGTATCGACTTTTTCGAGTGACGTCCGGAAACCAAGGGCATCTGCCAATCCGTTTGTGATCGTTGATTTACCGATCCCAACCATACCGCCGATCGTAATGACGGCATCTGCCGGGATATTGTATTTTTCGCGTAGCTTCAAGTTCATACGTGGTTCGCTCCTTCATATAATTCGTTCCGGATCGTCGTCAAGACGTACTCGAGATCTTCCGGTCGCTTGACGAAGTCGAGTGCATCCCCGTCGAAACGGATGATTTTGACTTCCGGATGTTTGGCTTGATATTCCGTGACGAATGTCTCATAATCCTCTGCCAATTGTTCGAGATAAGCACGTGACATATTTTCTTCGATTTCTCGTCCGCGTAGCGCAACACGTTTCATCAAGGTGTCGATGCTTGCGTTCAAGTAGATGACAGCATCCGGTTTCGGCATGTCCGTCGTCAGGATCGAATAGATTTGTTGGTACTTCTCGAGGTGCTCTACCTTGAGAGAGCGGTGTGCAAAGATTAAGTTTTTAAAGATATGGTAATCAGCAACGACAGAGCGTTGTTTACTGAGGTAATGACGTTCGATATCATCGAGTTGTTTGAAGCGATTGCACAAGAAGAACATTTCCGTCTGGAAGCTCCATTCTTCGATATCTTCATAGAACTTTCCAAGAAAGGGATTTTCTTCGACGATTTCGCGTAACATAGAAAAAGAGAAATGGTGACTGATGGCGTTCGCAAGTGATGTTTTGCCTACACCAATCGGTCCTTCAACCGTTATGAACATATACAATGACCCTCCGTTCAGCAAAGTGCAATTTATATTTTAGCACAAAGAAGTACGACTTGCTGAAGTTTCAAAAGGAGAATTTTTTTAGAGTGAGGAGTATCATCGATGGAACGACAGGAACACTATATGCGACTTGCGATCGAAGAAGCAAAAAAGGCAGAACAGATTGGAGAAGTTCCGATTGGATGTGTCATTGTCAAAGACGATGAAGTCATCGCGACGGGTTACAATCACCGGGAAACGGATCAACAGGCGACGGCACATGCCGAGTTGATCGCGATTGAGGAAGCTTGCCGAAAGCTCGGGAACTGGCGACTTGAAGGGTGTGAGCTCTATGTGACACTCGAACCGTGTCCGATGTGTGCGGGTGCCATCATGCTGTCACGGATCGAACATGTCATCTTTGGTGCCGTCGATCCGAAGGGTGGATGTTGTGGAACACTGATGAACTTGGTGCAAGACGATCGGTTCAATCATGTCTCACAGTTGACGAGCGGTATATTAGAAAAAGAGTGTGGGGAGATGCTAACGACGTTCTTTCGGGAACTACGTGCGAAAAAGAAAGCACGAAAGCGGGCAATGGGTTGCATCACACCAGATGAAACAGTATAATGAAAAAGCACTGAAACAAGGTGCCACTAAAAATCGATAAACCATTTGCCGTGCTAGGTGGGGATGTAGCGGTTCCCTGTCACTCGCAATCCGCTATAGCGAGACTGAATTCCATGTCGAGGGATATGATTGGTGTGGTCTGCCTCACGTAAGTAGCGTTGACGTTTGAGTCCTGCGCAACAGATACCCATGAACCAGGTCAGGTCCGGAAGGAAGCAGCCTTAAGTGGTGCTCTCTGTGTGTTGCAGGGGTGCTTGGACTGAGCAGGCTGCGTGAGTAACGCATGTTGAACATATTTCAGAATATGGTGCGCGGCAGTTTAATTTTTAAAGACAAGTCTACAGCCGGTTTCGGTTGTAGACTTTTTTAGGTAAAATAGAATGAGGAACTTAAAAAGAGGAGGCGCAAACTTGGCCTATCAAGCACTATACCGCGTATACCGTCCGCAACGTTTCGACGAAGTCGTTGGACAAGCGCATATCACCCGTACGATCCAAAATGCATTGATGGAGGGACGCATGTCCCACGCCTATCTATTTTCGGGCCCTCGTGGAACGGGAAAAACGAGTCTTGCCAAAATCATCGCTAAAGCGATCAACTGTGAGCATGCTCCGGTCAAAGAACCGTGTAATACGTGCCCCACGTGTCTTGCGATCACGGAAGGATCAAGTCCGGACGTCTTCGAAATCGATGCCGCTTCCAATAACGGCGTAGATGAAATTCGGGAAATCCGGGATAAAGTCAAATATCCCCCTTCAGAAGCAGCCTATAAAGTCTATATCATTGATGAAGTACACATGTTGTCGACAGGCGCCTTTAATGCACTGCTTAAAACACTAGAAGAACCGCCGGCACACGCCATCTTCATCTTAGCAACGACCGAACCACATAAAATCCCAGCGACGATCATCTCCCGCTGCCAACGTTTCGATGTAAAGCGGCATGAAGTCGATCAACTTGTAGAACGGATGCAATATATCTTAAAAGATCAATCGATCGAGTATTCGGATACGGCCTTACGATTGATTGCCCGTGCAGCGGATGGTGGCATGCGTGATGCACTGAGTCTACTCGACCAAGCGGTTGCTTTTTCAAACGGTGATTTGAACGATGCTGCTGTTCTTGAAGTAACAGGGGCAGTAGAAGATGAAGCATTACTAAACATTGCCCGTGCCTTGCATGAACATCAAGTCGACCAGTTGTTACAGACGCTTGAGACGATGCAACGAGCGGGAAAAGATTTAAAACGTTTCGTTGAGGATCTTGTCTTCTTTTACCGAGACACCTTATTATTGAAAGCCTCTCCTACAGCTGTCGACTTGCTAGAGCGTGCTCGCCCGACGGATGACTTCAAACAATTCGTTGAATCGATTGAAGCAGAGACATGCTTTACGATCATTGATCAGTTACATGACTGCCAACAACAAATGCGATTAACGAATCATCCGCGGGTCCTCGTTGAGATTGCCTTCATTCAAATCGCGGAACAAGGAAGAACGACGGGGCAGATCGTCCAAGCGTTGCAGCAGGAAGTCCGCGAAATGAAGGAACAGATGCATCAGTGGAAGTCGAATGGTGTTCCAGCTCAAGAAGCGGCTGCACCACAAGCGCAGCCGAAGCGCAAACAAGGACGCCCAACCGTTCGAATCGCCAAAGAGCGGATTCGCCAAATGCTAGAACGAGCAGAAAAAGCCCAGTTGCGTGAGATTCAGGAACGCTGGGATCATATCCTAAAGTGGATTCTAAAAGAAGATGGACCAATCTACTCGTTGCTTCATGAAAGTAAACCGGTTCTCTGCTCTGCGGATACGCTATTGATCGAATTCGATGACGGTAAGGGATGGCATTTCGAGCAAGTCATGACCAATGAACGAACACGTTTCGTGATTGAAGAAGCATTATATGAAATATGCGGCGTCAAACGCGAAATTTTAGCGATTCTCTCAAACGATTGGCATGAACTGAAGGCAGAGTTTGTTGCTAAGCGAAATAGTAGTAGTATAGAAGAGAAGGAAACAAAACAAGAATCGGAGAGCGATCAGTTATTGTCCGAGACGCTTGGTCGTTTTGGTGATATCGTAGAGTTCGAAGATTAAATTCGAGGAGGAATACAGATGCGCGGAATGGGAAACATGAATAATATGATGAAACAGATGCAGAAGATGCAAAAGGATATGGCGAAAGCACAAGAAGAATTAAAAGATTTGACAGTGACAGGTACAGCAGGAGGAGAAATGGTCTCAGTCGTCGCCGATGGTCATAAAAATATCGTAGATGTCATCATTAAAGAAGAAGTCGTTGATCCAGATGACGTTGAAATGATTCAAGATCTCGTCTTAGCTGCAACGAACGATGCTTTGAAGAAAGTCGATGAACTCGTCTCAAGTAAAATGGGGAAATTCACACAAGGTATGAATCTGCCGGGAATGTTTTAATTCGTAGGAGGAAACCACTTGCAATATCCTGAAGCGATTAGTCGTTTGATCGAAAGTTTTACAAAACTACCGGGGATTGGTCCGAAGACAGCAGTTCGTCTAGCGTTTCATGTCCTTGATATGGAAGAAGACGATGTCTTGATGTTCGGAAAGGCATTGGTCAGTGCGAAGCGCGATATTGCCTACTGTAGCGTCTGCGGGAATATCACGGATCAAGATCCTTGTTATGTATGTACAGATAAACACCGAAACCGTACGATCGTCTGTGTCGTCCAAGATTCAAGGGATGTCATTGCAATGGAAAAGATGCGAGATTACCAAGGGTTGTACCATGTCTTACATGGAGCGATCAGTCCAATGGAAGGGATCGGTCCAGAGGATATCAATGTATCTAGTCTACTGACACGTCTTCAAGCGGACGAAGCGATTACGGAAGTCATCTTAGCAACCAATCCGAACATCGAAGGAGAAGCGACAGCGATGTATCTATCGCGTCTCTTAAAACCGACGGGTATTCGGATCACTCGGATTGCCCATGGTCTTCCGGTCGGTGGAGATCTAGAATACGCAGATGAAGTGACGTTATCTCGTGCAATGGAGGGACGTCGCGAACTATGAGTTGGTTTCGAAAGAAGATTCGCAGTGAGTACGACGAGCGTTTGTTAGAAGAATTAGCAAAAGCAAAAGAAGATTATTTGATGAAGCGTCATCTCTTAGAGATCAGCTATGATGACTATGGTGATTTAGAAGCACAAATGAAGTTAGCGGAATCACTGTATTTCTTCTATATAAGCGAAGCAAAAAGAAGACGCGTCTCATTGATGATGAAGTAAACCGCAGCCATTCTTGTCTGCGGTTTTTATATTTTCAAAAAAACTATAAATTATTTTGATAAAATAGTTGCGCCTATCTAATTATCGTGATATATTAATTCATGTCCTTAAGAGGACGAGCGCTTACGGCAAACAAGTAAAAAACAATTTCAAAAAAGTTGTTGACTTCT
>NZ_DJUM01000016.1:0-42854 GCF_002440475.1 Exiguobacterium sp. UBA6282
GTTGTAACGTTTCTTGAAGAACGCTGCGTCGCGTGGCGTCAATTCATCGAGCTCAGCGACTTCACCGCCGACGAAATAGGGAATCCCACAACCGGAATAGGAAATGTCCTCGTCCCGGTCGTAGATCGTGATCTCTAAGTCTTCGCTATTACGGCGTGCCTTCGCCCCAACTGATGTGCCGGCAGCGACCGAGCCGATGATAAGTAGTTTCGCCATATTCATGTCCTCCTCTTAATAGAGTAATAAACTGATGTAGAGCCCGAGCAACGCGATGGCGAGCGTCGGAATCGTCAAGACGGTACCAATTTTGAAATATTGTCCCCAACCGATCCGGACCCCTTTCGAGCGCAAGACATGGAGCCACAGTAAGGTTGCAAGACTTCCGATCGGCGTGATCTTTGGACCGAGATCGCTACCGATGACATTCGCGTAGATTAAGGCGTCACGAATCGCTCCCGTCGTTGCCGTATGCTCGATCGACAACGCATTGATCATGACGGTCGGCATATTGTTCATGACAGAAGACAACAGAGCGGCAAGGAAGCCCATTCCAAACGTCGCCGATGCGAGGTTCGTCGCCATCCACTCGATCAACTCCGCAAGGACTTGGGTCAGTCCCGCATTGCGCAGACCGTAGACGACGATATACATACCGAGCGAGAAGAAGACGATCGCCCACGGGGCACCGGCAAGGACCTTCTTCGTCGGAACACTCGGTGATTTTTGCGCCAGTAATAAGAAAAAGACAGCGATGATGCCAGCAACGAGACTGACCGGAATGCCAATCGCATCACTCGTAAAGTATCCGACGAGCAACAAGCCAAGGACGATCCATGAAGCACGGAACATCCGCATATCGCGAATCGCAGACGTCGGTTGCGCCAAATCCTCGACGGCATAGACTTTCGGGATCTGCTTCTTGAAATAGAGATACAAGACGAGCAGACTTCCCGCGACTGAAAAGACGTTGACGAAGACCATCCGCGCCGCATACGCCGTAAAGCCGATGTGAAAGAAGTCCGCCGAAACGATGTTGACGAGGTTCGAGATGACGAACGGAAGACTTGCCGTGTCGGCGATAAAGCCGGAGGCGAAGACATATGCCAGGACGACCGCATCCGGTAACTTCAAGTGACGGACCATCGCGAGGACGATCGGTGTCAGAATCAAGGCAGCCCCATCATTCGCGAACAAGGCCGAGACAAGGGCACCGAGTAACGTCATGTAGATGAAGAGTTTCAGACCGCCACCGCGGGCGATTCGGGCCATATGTAACGCGGCCCATTCAAAGAAGCCGATCTCATCTAAGATCAATGAGATGACGATCAAGGCGATGAAGGTGAACGTCGCGTTCCAGATGATCCCCCAGACGGTCGCGACGTCTCCCAGTTCGACGACGCCCGTTAAAAGTGCGACAATCGCCATTCCGATCGCCGAGTACCCGATACCGAGCCCTTTCGGTTGTTTGATGATTAAAAATAAGGTGATCAGAAATATTCCGATCGCAAGCCATTGTGATGCTGTCAATTAATTCACTTCATTTCTGTTAGATTTCTAATACGGTACAGGAACTGGAGCGCACATCTGCTGTATCCAGCCGTCTTAGCATCCATTCCAGTTGACCGTAATAAGGATGTTCCCGATTTAAGCGATAATAGATCCATTGCCGATCGCGGCGTTCGGAGATGATCGCTTGTTCTCGAAGTCGTTTTAAATGTCGACTGATCGCGGGTTGTGAAATATCGAATGCCGCGGTCAAATCACAGACACAGTGTTCGCGCACCTGTAATCGACGTAAGATATCCAGCCGTACCGGATCACTTAACCCTTTGAGATACTGACTCATCGTTTCTATTTCTGGATCAAATCGTGTCATGAGTTTCCCGTCCTTTCTTCATCAGGATATAATATAACCATTTGGTTATACAACAAGAAATAAAAAATCGATCCCGTGTTTATACGGAATCGATTTTTTCTGCTAGCTCTATGATCACACCTTCAGGTCCTCTTACGTAACATAGGCGATACTCATTTTCGTAATTCGCGACGTCCCCAATCGGTTGATATCCTTGATCCGCTAATCGTTCGAGGAGTGCATTGAGTCCTGTCACTTCAAAACAGAGATGACGCAATCCGCTGGCATAAACGGGCTGAACGACAGTGGACGTCTCAACTGGTCGTTTGAACCGAACCAGTTCGAGCCAGATTGCTTCACCTGGTAACCCAAGAGCGACACATTCCGTCTTTGCCCCGTCTAGATTCAACAAACGATCGAGCAACTTCCCTTCCATTTCCCATCGTCCACGTACTTCGAGCCCGCAAAGCGAAAAAAAGTGAATCGCTTCTTCTAGGTTCACGACGTTCAGACTGATATGATCCGTTCGTTTAATTGGCATCCGTCATTCCTCCTCAAGTGTGTCAAAATGTTTTCAAAACGGTGATAGAAAGCACATCTAGAGCGTTTCGAAGTGGTGGCTGAAGTTTGTATCGTCAGTTGCTATTTCATGAAACAAGCCGTTGGTGACTCCGGATCATTATCGAAAATTGATGGCTTTCTGACTGAAATCCTCTACATCGACTGGCTCGTGACGACCCCGCTCCTCTTGAATATGTCATCAGTTGTATCGCTTAGTTATATATCACTTAACTGCTGTTTACGAATGTCACAAAAGCTGCTCAAGATAACCCGACACCGATTCATAAAGCTTTGTTTCAGATACGCTTGTTCTGCATCCCAGTAAGAGAAATAGAAAAACAATCGTCATCCCTTCGATTATGAAATTTGGTACCATCTCATTCACTCCTTTCGTTCTATCCTCGACTAGAAAACCGTGATATGATCAATTCCTATGACAAAAAATAGGAGGTCTATGATGCGAAAAATCATCCTGATTGGTTCTGGTGGGTCCGGTAAATCGACGCTTGCCCGCGAGATGGGAAAAAAACTAAGTTATCCCGTTGATCACCTCGACAGCTTATTGTGGCGTCCGAACTGGGAGGCGGTTTCGCGTGAGGAACAACGCCAGATTCAACAAACACTCATATCGCGTGATACATGGATCATCGACGGTAATTACGGTGGAACGCTTGACTTACGAATCGATGCCGCTGATACGGTCATCTTCCTTGATCTGCCGCGGACGCTTTGTCTGTACCGTGCGCTGAAACGGACCTTGCGCTATCGTAAGACCGGCCGACCGGATATGGCGGCAGGCTGTCCCGAGAAACTGTCGCTTGATTTTCTGAAATGGATTTGGCGGTTTCCGATCGATAAGCGACCGAGTATCCTTTCAACGCTTAAAGCGACGTCCGATAAACAAATCGTTCATTTGCGGTCCCGCCGCGCTGTCAAACAGTTTCTTCAATCACTTTCATAACATCCGTCCATCTGTTACCTTTCGTCATCCTTAGTGATGTACATACGACGAAACAAACTTACTCTCCTGCCCGTTTTCCAGTCATTACCACAAATAAAAAAACGACCATGACGGTTACCCCTCATGGTCGTAGTGCAATATCTTACACGCTGAATCTGCCTGTGACTTGTTTTAAATCATCCGCCATCGTCGCGAGCGATTGCGATGCAGACGAAATTTCTTCCATCGACGCCATCTGCTCCTCGGTCGAAGCGGAGATGTTTTGTGTCCCGGCAGCGGTTCCTTCCGTCACCGCTTGAATCGTCCGCATGACAGAAGCGATTTGTTCACTCGCTGCCGCCATTTCCTGAACGGCGCCGGACACTTCTTCGACGTGCCCTGTCACGTCGGTGATCGCTGTCTCGATTTCCGAGAAGGATGTCCCTGCCTGATCGACGACGGCAATCCCGCTCGTCATCTCGGTCGAGACCTTCTCCATCGAGGCGACCGATGCTTCTGTCTCTTGTTGGATGACCCGAATCAAGGACTCGATCTGTTTTGCCGAGACCGCCGATTGTTCCGCAAGCGTCTTGACTTCCGCTGCGACGACGGCAAATCCGCGTCCTTGTTCACCAGCGCGTGCTGCCTCGATTGCTGCGTTTAAAGCGAGGAGGTTCGTCTGTGCCGCGACACCTTTGATCGAATCCGTGATTTGACCGATTTCCTGTGATCGGTTGCCAAGACCATCAATGACTTGGCTGAGACGCGACACGTCTTCTTGAATACGTCCCATCTGCGTTCCGAGTGATCCGACGACCTTCCCCCCGAGTGCGACTTTTTCCATCGCGTCTGTCGTCCGTTGCGTCATCTGTTGCGCATTGCCGGCGACGTAGCGGACGGACGTCGTCAACTCTTCAATCGTCCGTGAAGCATCGGACACTTGATGCAGCTGTTGACTTGCACCGCTTGCCATCTCTTCCATCGTCACAGCGACCATCTCTGTTGCTTTCGTCGTTGATTCCGCATTGACGCTAAGCTCATCCGACGCAACGGCGACGCGGTCTGCCGTTCCCGTCAGTTCAAGGACGACTTGTTGTTGTGAGGCGATCATTTCATTAAACGATGTCGTCAATTGACCAAGTTCGTCTTTCGAATCATAGTGACCTCGGACAGTCAAGTCACCTTTACCTGACTGATTCATCCAACCCTGCAGTTGACGAATCGGACGCGTGATGAGACGTGTGATGTATAAGGCAAGTCCTGCAAACAAGAGGACCGCCAGTAAAAAGATACCGAGCATTAAGTAAAAGGCGGTTTGTTTTTCCGCTTGATTCTGGGCATCTAACATCTTCGCTTGTTTCGTCATTGAGGCCATTAATGCTTTTGCCGAGTTCGCGACGTTATCCCGGACTTGTTCCAAACCATCGGAATACGCCGTGTAGGCTTCTTCCTCTTCATTTCGTGTCGCCGCATCTTGAACGAGCGTCATCGAGTTGTCGTAGGCGAGGACATTATCCTTCAACTCCTCGAGTTGTTTCTTTTCTCGCGCATCAAATTGTCCCGTTTTTTCAACCTTCGTGACCGACGATCGAATCTGAGCCTGTCGCGTATCGATATCGGCTTGGAGTTCCGTGATTCGTGCTTCATCCTTCGTTAGGATCATCTCCACTAAAAAGGAATCGAGAGCCCGTGTATCGATCCGAATCTGTGCCACTTCTTGGATCGGAATCAAGTTCTCCTGATACATCGCTCGGGAAGCGTTTGACATCTGGTTCAAGAAATAGAGTCCTGCTCCCGCAATGAGTAGCATCGCAACGACGGCTGTTGCGATCAAAGCTTGTATCTTCCGTCTGACTGACATATGTTTCATTCCATCCCCTCCCGTTTTTGTTATCGGTTCAGGATTGAAAAAGTTGACTATTTTTTCAATATTCCCATACTTTAGATGTGCTTTAGTAAAGACTTGCCATACGACTTTCTCCCTTGCGTTCGATATAATCAGCATACAGCAGTTGAAGAAAGGATGAGTCCCATGCAACGAGTAGCCAATGAAATCACGCAATTCCGCGGCAGTCATTATGAGTTCGGTCGCGAACAAGGGCGTTACGTCAAACGAAATCAGTTGCTCCATAACCGAGAGGACAACTGGAAAATCCGTGTTCCTCGCTTTCAAGTCGATCCGGTCGAGACGAAGGAGATGTTCCTTCGGTATGCTCCGCACATCTGGGACGAGTTGCTCGGACTGCAAGACGAACTCGAACTATCATTGCCAGACACCTTACTCCATTTCGGACATTACCGTGTTGAAGGTCCTAAAAGTGGTTGTTCGATCATGACCGGTGATAATTTTCTCGTTCGCAATTATGATTATCATCCGATGACGTACGACGGACGATTTTCCGTCTTTCAACCGAACGATGGCGGTTCAGCGATCATCGGCCCGGCATCTCGGGTGACCGGTCGAATGGACGGGATGAACGAACATGGTCTTGCGATGGGTTATAACTTCATCAATCGTCGGCGGCCGGGAGATGGATTCGTCAGCTTCATGATCGGACGGATCATCCTCGAGATGTGTACGTCGGTCGACGATGCGATCTCACTCGTCAAAGAGATTCCACATCGCGGATCGTTCACGTACGTCGTCCACGATAAATCCGCGCGTTCGTTTGTCATCGAGGCGACGGCACGCGACGTCCAAGTGCGGGAATCGAACATGTGTACCAATCACTTCGATTTGCTACAGCACGAAAACCGCTATCACCTGGATGACTCAAAACGTCGGATGATGGAGCTAAAGACACATCAACATATGATTCAAGATGCGGAATCCGCTTTCCGACTCTTGAACGATACTGATAAAGGCGTCTTCGCTGATTTATATGCGCAGTGGGCAGGAACGATCCATACGTCTGCCTACTTCCCGGAAGAGTTAAAGGTATGGTTCGCGCTCGGTGGTGATCAGGAACCGGTCACGTTCGACTTTTCTGACTGGCTCGCCGGCAATGACTTCACAGCAAGTGAAATCACAGGAGAACTTGAGACGACCATCCAGTTTGCAAATACACTTCAGACATGGCGTTAAACGAAAAAGATGCCTCCTGCTTGCGCAAGAGGCATCTTTTTACTGGGAAACGTCTAGTCGTTTCGACATATAATAATCCGTTTTCTCATACCCAAGCGAGTCATACACATGAATCGCCCGTTCGTTATGCGCGAAGACGTGTAACGAAATCTTTTTGACGTTCATCCGTTTTAACATCACTTCCAGTAATCGGAGTGCTTCTTTGCCGTACCCTTGGTTTTGTTTATCGGACGTAATCTTGACATCGAAGATGAAAGCGGAACGTCCGCGTGATTCTTCTTTTACGTGAACCCAGACCATTCCAATGTCGCTGTCTGTCTCGTCACGAAACGTAAACAAATAATGATCCTTCGTTTTCAGACCTTCAGGCAACAACGTCGCAAACTCATCTGTCGACTTAATATGCGCCTCGTTCTCTGACCACGTACCGGCGCGACACTTATCTGCCGCATATTCCTCGATTGCCACGGGTAGATACACCTCATAGGTCGCTTGTTTCATTGGCTCGATGCGCATGCTGCTACCTCCTGCGTTTTCGTCCAGTCCCGTCGTAACATCGCATAGACCTGGAGGTCGTGATAAGTCCCGTACAATTTCTCAGCGTCCCGTAAGACGCCTTCTTCCGTGAACCCGAGTCGTTCCGGGATCCGTCTGCTCCGGACGTTTCCAGTCGCACACTCGATGACGACGCGGTTCAAGCCGAGCGTCTCGAAACAATAATGCGTGACGAACCGGACGACGTCCGTCATGACACCTTTCCCGAGTCCTTTTTCTCCTAAGTAATAGCCGATCGACGTTTGCCCGAGATGCCGATCGATTGCATGCAAACCGATCGTTCCGACGAGCTCCTCCTGAAGATAGATGCCACACGTAAAGCCGTTGCCATCGGCGAACTGTTGCAGCCATGCTGGGATGACTACTTCCTGATATGTAATGGTATCTGTTGTACCATCAACCCAACCGAGCCATTCGCGAAGATGTGAGCGATTGGCATCGACGAGGGCGAATAATTCTTCCGCATGGTGCCGTTCGAACAATTGAAGCGATACGTGATCGGACACTTGTAACCTGAACATGACCTCTCCCCTTTCTAGTAACTGTTGTTTGACGTCACGACGTCGTTTCCCTGCTAGACGTCACGTTCCATTCCATCCGTCTTGAGCGGACAGACATTCCGAGTGCCTCGTAAAAGGCGATCGCTTCTTGATTGGCGTCATCGACGCCGAGTTCGATCCGGTCGCAACCAATTGTTTCCGCATGCGCGTAAGCGGCTTGCATCAATCGCTTGCCGACGCCTTGCTTCTGATGCGTATCCGCAACGACGAGACTGATGACCCGTAAGTAATGTTTATCAAAGACGAAGCCGCTCCCTTCGATGATATCTTCCTTTAAGACGATCACACCGGCAAGTCCTTTGTATTCCGCGACGAGGATTTCGAAATCTGATCGGTCGAGTTGCGACAAAAATAAGTCTTCCGAAACCGGCATCTCGTGCGGACGGTAGTGATCGGGGCGTAAAGCTACATGCTGCTCATGAATTTGTTGGAATAGCGGAATCAACGCCTGAAAATCGTCAGGGCGGGCAGTACGGATATTCATCAGAAATTCGCTCCCTTTTCGTTTTGTAGTATATTAACATATTATTCCAAAGTGTAGGGGTACTTTTTATACAAAACGGCACTCCGTTTATCGGAATGCCGTCTCTCACTTAAATTGCTTTTGTAAAATCTCGCGCTGTCTCCGTTAACGACGATGCTGCACTCTGCACGTCATGGAAACGATCAACCGTTTCCGCAACGACGATGACGCTTGCTTGTGCATCGGTCGTTGCTTGCGTCATCGCACGGGCAATCCGCTGTAGTTCATCGTTCATTCGCTGTGTCGTTTGCCGGACATCAACGACGGCTTGCTCGACGAGTTTCGAGAGATTGCGGACCTCTGTCGCGACGACATTGAACCCTTTCCCGTGTTCACCGGCTCGTGCTGCTTCAATCGAGGCATTGAGTGACAAGAGATTCGTCTGGGACGCGATCGTTTTAATCGTCTCGGTCACTTGGGCGATATCTTGCGCCTGGCGCTGCAAGCGTTCAATCGTCTGATGGTTATCACGGGTCGTCTCAGCCATCTGCTCGATTGTTTGCCGTAACGCTTTGCTCTCCCGCTCGCCATGCGTCGACCGCGTGTTCAGATCACTGGCGATCGCATCAAACGAAGTCGCGAATTGTTGAATCGTCTGCTGACGATCGGTGATATCAGAGGCGATCTTCAAGACACCGGTCACT
Organism: Exiguobacterium sp. UBA6282; assembly: GCF_002440475.1. NCBI lineage: Bacteria > Bacillati > Bacillota > Bacilli > Caryophanales > Exiguobacterium > Exiguobacterium sp. UBA6282. The sequence goes on from NZ_DJUM01000016.1 coordinate 8,724, forward strand.
TCTGTTCCATCGTATATCGGCATATAGGTCGCTTCTAGCCAAATCGATTGACCATACGCATCGATCCGTTCAATTTTATCCGCCGTACTGAAGCCGCTGAAAAGCTTCTGCCAAAATGCTTGATAATTGTCGCTCATTGCGAACTCCGTCGTACAGAATAGATGATGTTGCATCCCAATCATCTCTTCTCGTTTATATTTCATCGTCTTCGCGAACAAGCCATTGACATCAACGACACGACGTTGCCGATCGAATCGAATCATCGCGACGTTATCGCGCAGGGAGGCTACAATATCTTGGGATCCTAGGTCGGTTGATAGTTGTGTGGTCATGATTACAAACTCCTCTCGCCATCTACCTCCCGTTACAGGCTATCCAAGATATTACAAATCGGAATAGTATGAATTAAAGATATATGACTAAAATTTTTTCACTTCTTTTATTATTATCCAGAGAGAGTAAGAATGAAACATGATTTTCAGTGGATTTATTTCTTTCCTCTTTTTTGTTGTCTATATTTCCCGACCTGCTATACTTAAATCAAAACTTATTAAAATATTTTAATAAGTAATCCAAATTGGAGGTTTATCCTTTGACTGAAGTCCTCTCTCGTACGCGTCACGCTTTTTTGATCGACCATCTCGATACGATTCCGGTGATTCGGAACGTCCTAGACGTCAGTTTTCCGACTGCGAGCAAACAGATTGATCAGATGATCACTGCTCGGGAAATTGAAGAGACACCACTTGAATTGGTTCGCGGTGGTCGTCCGGCAAAACGGTATAGCTATCGCGTGAATCACTTTCACGGACTCGCTCTTTATCTCGAACGAACGTATCTGCAGTATCGCATCCACGACGTCGGTGGACATGTGATCGCAACGGATCGCCTGAACTTCGATTCGACGGATCATGTATCTGTTTTATTGAGCACGCTGACAGCATTACTTAACGATCATCCACGTATTCAGACGCTTTCGATTGGTGTCGCCGGTGCCGTTGATACGACCGGCACAATCCTATTCGCCCCGGATTATCCGACGCTAGACGGTCGCCCCTTACAACAAGAACTGACTGAACGGTTCGGGCGACCCGTCATCGTCGAAAATGATATGAACGCTGCGGTCCGTGCGCAAGCTTCTGATAACGAGACGACCGTCTATATGTATCTCGGAACGAACGGACCGGGAGCCGGTGTCGCCGTTTCAGGTCATGTCGTCCACGGAGCGCATCACTTCGCTGGAGAGATCTCGTTCATCCCGTTTGACGACAAGCGAAATGTCGGACAAGTCCTCGCGACGACTACACCACACTCTGACGACTGGTATGAGGCGTTAAGTCGAATCATCCTCTCGTTTAGCGCCACCTTAAATCCGGATGTTATCTTGTTCGCAGCGTCAGATGTCTCGGATGACGGGTTAGCTCGATTGACGGATCGATGCGCCAAGCGATTTCCGCTCAGCAAATTACCTCAGTTGCGAAAAGGCGACTGGGAAACCGATTATTTAGATGGTTTGATGCAACTCAGCATCCAGTCATTCATTGAACAAATTCCGTTAGGAGGTCTCGCCCGATGACCCGTCTACTATTACCTTTGATTTATCTCGCTTTTATCAGTCTTGGTCTTCCAGATGCGTTACTCGGTACGGCGTGGCCTGTGATGCGGCTCGATCTCGACGCCTCGCTCGACATGGCAGGTTGGCTCTTCATGACGATCGCTGCCGGAACGATCGTCTCGAGTCTGTTTAGCGGTCGACTGATCGAACGTTATTCAACAGGTCCGATCACGGCAGCTTCTGCCGGTTTGACGGCTCTGGCATTGATTGGTTTTTACGTTGCTCCGTCCTTGATTTGGCTCTTCGTCCTTGCGATTCCGCTTGGACTGGGCGCTGGAGTCGTCGACGCGGCGTTGAATCATTTCGTCGCCACGCATTATCAAGCGCATCATATGAACTGGCTCCATTGCTTCTGGGGCATCGGTGCGACGGCTGGTCCGCTCATCATGGCTGGTGTATTGCTCGATTCCGGCTGGCGTTTTGGTTACCTCGTCGTCGGCGCATTGCAACTCGTCTTGATGATTGTCTTAATCGTCAGCTTACCCCTCTGGAAGCGGGCTCCGAAACACGTGTCTGAACAGGTTCAGACCGTAAATACGTCGTCCGGAAAACCACGCGGATTGATTGCCGCTCTCGCTGCCTTCTGCTTTTATTGTGGAGCCGAAGCGGTCGTCGGGCTGTGGGGCAGCAGTTATCTTGTCCAAGTCCGGTCCTTTTCCGTAACATCAGCAGCGACGTGGATTTCCGTCTACTACGGAAGTATCACCGCGGGGCGCTTTATCAGTGGTTTTCTATCGCTGCGCTGGTCGAATCGTCGTTTGATTCGTGTCGGTCAATGGACGGCATTCGTCGGAGCCACCTGTTTCATCCTCGCACCTGCTGCCTGGATGCCGCTTGGTTTCGTACTTGTCGGGCTTGGTCTCGCACCGATTTATCCGGCAATGCTCCATGAGACGCCGGTTCGCTTCGGGGAGGCCGCGGCGCAACGGCTGATGGGGGGTACAAATGGCATTCGCCTATACCGGTAGTACCTTCATGCCGCCATTGTTCGGATGGCTGGCGACGTCCTACTCCTTATCGTTGTTCCATTGGTTCACGATCAGTCTCATCTTCTTGATGCTGATCGCTACGGAAGGATTGAACCGGATGTTATTCAGACAGCGATTGGCAAAAGCGTCTTGAAAAAAGGAGGAATGGAGATGAAGATTGAACATATCGCCCTTTGGGTGGCAGACCTGGAAGGGATGCGTCAATTCTACGAAACACATTTTGATGCTACGACAGGCGAGCGATATCATAATCCGATGAAAGGGTTCACGTCATATTTCCTGACGTTCTCGAGTGGTGCGCGTCTTGAATTGATGCAACGGACGGATATCACGGAACGGACGATGAATGCGCTCGGTTATGCCCACCTCGCCTTTTCGCTCGGCAGTAAACAAGCAGTCGATGACTGGACAGCTCGGTTACAGGATGAAGGTATACAACATCTTGACGGTCCTCGGACGACGGGTGACGGGTATTATGAAAGTACGATCGCGGACCCGGAAGGTAATGTGATTGAATTGACGGTCTAATAGATGAAACGAAACAATCCCTCATTCTGATTAGAGTGAGGGATTGTTTGTCGGTCGATGACTGTTCAATTGTTTTCTGCTTGTTGGTATTTCTCTTGACGAGCAGACTTCCGACGATTGATCATTCGTTCAAATACGAGAAGAGACCCTACTGGGTAGAACAATAAGAAGATTACTTTCAATAGAATCTCCGTATCCATACACGCTGAAAATGGTGGCAAGATGCCAAATAGAAGAAGAATTAATAATGTCAGAACTCCTCCTAACAGCAGGTGCAGGACGATCGACCATCTACGCTTATGCTTTTGCTGACTCACGATATATTCAATCCCTAATGATAGCGGTGTCCCGATCCCTAAAAAAATCAAACTCGTATAAAAGACCGTCACGACATAGACCTCGATCAGAACGAATATCGTCATGAACAGATTTTCTTCAACACTCCCGAGGTTCACTGGATTCATCAATAAATAGATGAATCCAAAATGAAGACTCATCAACAGAATTGCCTTCATTTTCTGCAATACTCGCTTTTTCATAGATGCCTCCCCCTTTCGAAAATAGTAAAAGACAGTAAAAGCCTCTATGAACTGAGGTTCCTACTGTCTTTATCGTTCGATTCACCTACCTTAAAATAACGTATAGTTCTGTAAAACATTGACAACGTTCGTTTAATAATTCATCCATTACATTTCAGAAAAGCAGTCGCTCATCCTAGTCCATTTATTTGGTAAATATGTAAATTGACTAATTTTTCAGTTATTAACTTTCTCTTTTCATTTTATCTATGGTTATAATTAGGTAGTTATTGGATTTATTTACTTACATATGGAATTTAAATCGTCATTAAGGAGGTTTTACGTATGACCAATTCGTTACACGCATTCAGTCATACTTCACTTCAGTCGATGCTTAACGCAAGATCGACTCATCGAAATCCGTTAATAACGAGACCGTACATTCAAACGCAGGAGGTTTTTGCCGATGCTTAAGTTCATCTGGAATTCCTGGTGGCGCAATAAAGAGCGCTTCATCCTGCTGCTCGTCGGTGTCCTGATCGTCAGTACCGGACTGAGTTATTTGATCGGTACGACGCAAGCCAATAACGGGACTGTCGTCGATGAGCTACAAAAGCGTTGGGGATCTTCTTACGACATCGTCGTCCGCCCGGAAGGCAGCCGGAGCGTAACGGAAGACTTGAAGTTACTTGAGCCCAACTATATGAGTGGTCTCGATGGTGGGATCACCCGCAAACAATACGAGACGATCAAAAAAGTCACTGACGTCGAGGTCGCTGCCCCGATCGCGATGATCGGCTACAATCAAACAGTTTCGAGTGTCGGTACGCACACGATCGATCAAGAAGGGATTTATAAACTGACGATCAAAGATACGCAAGATACCGGATTACAAAACGAATCATCGAGTGGGGTCACCTACTTAGCAGCAGGATGGGAACCCACAGGGGATGCAAAAAAATCAGGGGTGTCTCCCCTCCTCCTTGGAAAGCAGCCACTTTTTGAGTATGGGAGCCAAGTCATGATTGCAGGGGTTGATCCCGAAGCGGAAGCCGCACTCATCGGCTTGGACCAAGCGACGACAAAAGGAACCTATAGTAACTATTTTTCAAAAGATGATCAGGTCATCTCGTTCGGGGAAGACGGTGTTCAAATCCCAATCTTGTTGAACAATCGTGAATATGTCGATGCGTCACGCATCTACACGTACGAAAAAGTCGAGCTTCCGTCTAAAAAGAAATCCATCAACGACATGGTACAACAAGTCGAACAAAAAGGCGGAAAAGAATACTTAGACTCCTTACCGACAAGCGATGCGAAACGTTATACGATCACGACACAAGATGTCCAGAAGAAGCTCGTCAACGATATTTTGAAACACACGTTACCGACCGCTGAAGAGACGAACAGCAATTCCTTTACATGGATTGCCTTAAAACCGTCTCCGATCGACTACCGTTCGATCAAAAGTCCGTACGCTTCACGTTGGCCGTTCACCTATCAAGTCCAACCAAAACAAGTCGACCAAGATTCCTTGCTCGCTAAACGCAGCATGTACCGGGAAGCGAGGATGTTCGGAAAAGATAGCGTGGATTGGCCCAAAGTCAACTTGAACTATATTGGGGTCTTCGATCCGAAGAAATTGAATATCTCGAAAGACCCGCTGACAGAACTGCCGATGGAGACGTACTTCCCGTCGAAAGCTCAGTGGGTGATGGACAAGAATGAACGTCCCGTCAATCCGGTCCGAGACGTCAAACCNNGCCATCCGCGTCAACGTCAAAGGTGTCGAGACGATGAACGCTGCTAGCGAGAAGAAGCTCCAGCAAGTCGCAACAGAAATCGAACAGAAGACCGGACTGATCACGGACGTGACACTCGGTTCCTCGCCGCAGCTCGCCTTGACCTATTTACCGGGACTAAAAGACGAATCAGCGCTCGGCTGGGTCCAACAACCGTGGATCAAGCTCGGGTCCTCGATCGCCATTTTCCAAGAAGCAAAAGTCGGGATGAGCGGCATCATCGCTAGTGTCATCGCCGTTGCACTCGTCTATGTCTTCAGCTCGAATATCATCTTACTCTACGCTCGAAAAAAAGAGTTCGCGATTTTACTATCGCTCGGTTGGCGCCCGCGTCAGCTTTCGAAACTGCTGTTCCTCGAAGCAACAATACTTGGTACACTCGTCGTCTTGATTGCTTGGACGATTCTCGGTTCGTTCTGGGTCACGACGGACAATCCGATCGCAATCGGTCGGATTCTATTGATCGGTCTTGCTGGTTTACTCATTTACTGGGGTGGAACGCTTGTACCGATGACGCTCATCCGACACATCAAACCGTATGAAAGCATGCGTTCTGGTGAAGTCTCAAAAGGTCGTCGTTTCGTCCGCGCGCGTAGCGTGCTTGGGATGAGTACCAATCAGCTTGTCACCTACTGGCAACGAACATTGCTATCGGTCGTCGCGATTGCCTTACCGACGAGTCTGTTCATCTTCTTTCTCTTCATCACGTTCCGCTTAAAAGGCGTCTTGTACGCAACGTGGCTCGGCGAATATGTCGCGCTCGAAGTCGGGACGATGCATTACGTCGCGATGGGCGTCGCTCTATTAATCGCTATTCTAACGACGACCGAAATCATGTGGCAAAACGTTAATGAACGCAAGAGTCAGCTTGCCGTCCTCAAAGCAACCGGCTGGCAAGACAGACAAGTTCGTTTACTCGTACTAAGTGAAGGGATGATGACGGGACTCTGTGCTGGTGTGATTGGTCTTTTGACTGCACTTGGAATGATCGGTTTCGTTTACGGACAATTCCCGGTCCAAGAGCTTGGTTTCCTCAGCATCATGCTCTTGATTCCTGTGATCACTGGCGTATTAGGTGCCTTACTTCCTGCCGAGCGCGCTGTCCGGATTACACCGAATGCGGCACTCGGTAGTGTCGTTGAAAATACACAGGCGACAGAACGACGTTTCAAATGGGTTCTCGGATCGATTGCTGCTTCCTTGTGTATCGGGGTTGCGAGCCTGTTCTTGTTCGCCTCAACCGAATCCTCGACGACTACACCACAGAGTGCGTCGCCGAAACAACAGACGAGCGGACAAAAATTAAGAGACTTGGCTTCGGAAACAAAAACATCCGCTGACAAGAAAACAGACGATCAAAAAGCACTTAAAAAACTGATGAAGAAAGGAGTCATCCAAACGTATCCGGGCGATCCGGAAGCAACTTCTGAACTGTTCTATGCTAAATCACTCATTCCAACACCGAAAGAACTCGATTTAAAGGAAAAGAGCGGTTATCGGTTCGTTACGGTTCCTGTTGTCATGTACGATCCCGATAATAGAGTAAAAGGCGCTTATGCTATTTACCGACCTGGCACCTTTACATTGACGTCGCTCGACGGAAAAGAATATGAAACCGTTGATTACGTTAATCATAATAAGAAAGCATTCAGAAACAGTTATCAGTATCTCTCACCATATAAGTCAACCGTTGATTTAGTCTATCAAGTTCCTGATGACCAGAAGGTATTCGTTCTCTTTGCTGCGGATGATGCGTTTCCAAAGGATACGACAGTGAAGATTGAACTCGATTAATATGCCGTAATATGAATCTAGCACGGAACATGTAAATGAGAGTCGCCTCGGTTTCATCATCGAAACCGAAGCGACTCTCATTTTTCATGAAAAAAACGATCTCTTTCAAGATCGTCTGTATGTGAAACTATATGTACGACTTTACAGCGTATCGTGCACGCGCATTCGTTCTAGTTCTTTTTCTTGATTCTTTTTTAAAGCTTTTCGACCACGCGACCATTGTTCCCAAAGTGAAATCAACCCGATTCCTAAAATCAACACGTAGGCTAATAGGCTATTATATCTACCATCAAAGTAACGCCACGTCATCACGATCACTAAAATGATCGGCATGATGATGCCGAGATATGGATTGTGACGACTCGATAAGAAATACTGTATTCCTAAACAGATACTGATAAGTAGAGCAGAAACGAAGAAATTCATTGATTGTTACCCCTCTCAAGTCGATATTTTTCAATTATTTTTTTTGCATCCTCAATCGTGATGCGATCCTCGATTGCCATTTGTTTAATATATGTGATGAACGGTTCATTCTCGATTTTCTCATTCACTTCGATTTTCTGAATGATACGATCGACACGAATTCGGACGGTCGGATAGGACACATCATAATGTTTTGCTAGTTCCTTCAAGGAACCTGAGCTTACGATGAATTTTTTCACGAATTCCACTTCTTCCAATTCTAGAGATAAAATCCAATCGGGAACATCATCTTTCTTCATTTACCATTTCCCTCCTATGTATTCACAATAGCATTTATTTAAATAAAGTTAAAGTATTTTTGATATTAATTAAACATTTAACCAATAAAAAATTAAAATATATTCATTTTTCCACTTGTCATAGAGATTCAAGTCATGGTAGTTTAGGAATGTCAAATCGGAAAAATAAGGAAAAGGAGTGTTTTACTTGAAAAGAACAACAGAGTACATATTTGCAGTCATCGGTATCGTTTTGTTTGGATCATTGTGCTTAGGCGGTTTTCTATTGTCTGGCTCGATTGCGGATCACGCTGGCATGAAAGATTTGGTTGATCAATTCATTCGCGATGAGAACATCACGGATGTCACGGCTAATCAAATCCTCACATCCTTTCAACAATTCTTCTTGTACCTTGGTGCCGTCTCGCTCTTATGTACATTAGGAGGCATCTTCTCAATCGTCCGGATTCGCAAAAACGGTTCTGCTGGAAAGCTATTGATCATTACAGCGATTCTCGGGGGAATCTTTACGTTACTCGCCGGCGCCTTCGGTTCAATCGCTTACTTGATTGCCGGTATCACGAATGTATCGAAGAATAAGAAGCTAGCGCGACAATATTAATCTTACTTAGAGAAAGGTGCGTCTACATATGTTTGCCATTACGCTTCGCGAATTCAAATCACTTTTTCAAAGCATCCGCGCCATCCTGATCATCGTCGTCTTGTTCGGCGTGACGACTGGTTCTGCTAAACTCGTCAGCCAGTTCAAAGGGCAACTCAGTGATCTTGGTCTAGGTAACAATGCGTATATCATCGGATTGATGTTACTTCTGTTTTTAGCTGCTCCTTTATTCGTGACAAGTATTTCTCATAGTAGTGTCAATAAAGAGATCGAGTCGAAGACGATTCGTTTTCTTGCAACAAAAACGTCCCGTGAAAACATCATTTTCGGGAAGTTTTTAGGCAACGTATCGTTTTGGGTCCTCTGCCTGACAGTTGCCCTCATATTAATCGTTCCATTTTCAAAGTCGTTTCATTTCGTCGATTTGATTCAAAGCATCATCTTCGTCTCTTATTTCATTGGATTGTCGTTGTTTCTTTCAACAGTCGTCAATAATTCCTCGATGACGATGTTCGTCGGAATCTTCATCTCGATCGCGCTTCCGGTCATCGGGATGTGGAGTCTTATTTCGAAGAATGTCATCGTTGATACGTTGTCTTACTTAACGCCGTATTATTACTATACGCAAGAAAACACTGCTTATACTTACCTTGTTTTGATTCATATCGCTGTTTTCGTCTTGACGACTCTGATTATCTTTAAAAGGAGAGATCTCTGATGTTAGCCCTTCGTGCAACCAATTTAACGAAACAATACGGCAATAAGACCGTTGTCAACCAGTTGAATCTCGAGATCGAGCAAGGGGCCATCTTCGGATTCCTTGGTCAAAATGGCGCCGGTAAATCAACGTTCATCAATATGATCACTGGACTGGTCCGCCCGACGTCCGGAACATTCGAGTTACTCGGAGCGCCGAACGATTCCTTGAAAGATGTCCGGACACGGATTGGTGTTCTACCTGATTACTCGACCTTTTACGAAAACTTCACGGCGCTCGATCACTTGAAGTATTTCAGTAAAGTCCTTGGTCTGAAGACGACGATCGACGAGTTGAAGCAACTTCTGCGTGATGTACAACTCGAAGACGCAATCGATATGAAAACGAAGAACTACTCGTTCGGGATGAAAAAAAAGCTTGGTATTGCCCAAGCTTTAATCAATCGACCGGATATCTTATTTTTAGATGAACCGACATCTGGCGTTGATGCCAACTCGATTCTTGGAATTCACTCTTTGATTCGCAAGATTGCAGCAGACGGAACGACGATATTTCTAACGTCCCACAACTTGGACGAGGTCGAAAAACTATGTACGGAGATTGCAATCATGCAGGCTGGATCAATCCAAACGCAAGGTACGATGGAGGAGTTACGGGAACAATATGAGAAAAACATCACTGTTCATGTCAAACATGCGTTGCTCGACAATGAGATGCAACTACACTTGCAGTCTAAGTTGTCGACGCTTGCGAAAGACGTCAATGTTTCCCTGACTCAGTCAACGTTCATCGTCCAAAGTGAACAGGATATTGCGACGATCAATTCTTATCTTGTCTCACAACAGATCCATGTCTATCGACTCGAAGTAGAAGAAGCGTCCTTAGAAGAAATCTTCTTGAATCTAGGCACAGAAAGTCGCTCGGCTTAAACACTCGTTTTGAATCGATACATTATGAATTAAAAATCAGGCTTCCTAGCATCGTGAATATACGATGTCAGGAAGCCTGATTTATGTAGCTCAATTCTATTTTATATAAGATACCACTTTAAGGACCCGTACCGCAGGAAACAGCATACTTTTCCGCGTTTACCTTCTTTGAATAACAGATAAAAGGTGTTCCTCCCGTTTCACTTTTCCAATCATACCAAAACATATGGTACCGTTCTGCAACAGGATCTTGTTCCGTAATGACCGCAAAGTAATTTTGATAGTAATAGCCTTGTTTGTATAGTTCGTGTCTAAGAGCACCTTTAGGCGTAGCATCCGTAAACAGAATAGGTGATAGTACCGGCATGAGTAATACAATGAGGGCTATAACTCCTAAAAATAGTACCAATACTTTCTTTTTCCTTTTTTTCTTAAAATTCGATTTACTCATTTTTATACCCTTTCCTTTTTTGGTTTTTTTTGTTATATAATAACATGAACCAAACAATAGAAAGAGGTCACGATCGTGAAAAAAACTATTTTTTCATCCCTCACTTTAGGTGTCATCCTATATGCTGGTTTCTTATGGAGTAATGCGATTGCCGATTCTAATGTTGCACAAGAAAAATCTAAGAGTAGCATCACAGAGGAACAAGCTTTCGATTTTTTCACTACAGTGCTTGAGCAACAAAAAGCAGATTTCTTGAACAATACTCCGTTAGCGCATACTAACCTTTCAAAGTTATCTGAAGGGGACGAGGCTGTATTGATTTTTCTATCCACTACGGAAGTCGATAAAATTCAGCTGAATTCATTCAAATACAACATTTCTGATGTCAAAGTCTATTCAGAGAATCAAAAAAATTATGCTGAAGCGTATGTCACACGAACTTTTAACTTCGGAAAAAGTGGTCTTGAAACGGGTTTAGGTGATCAATTGGTACTTGAAATTCCATCACATGTAGACGATCAAAGCACATCGATTTCTTCGAGTAAATTAACCATTGAATCGAATCCAAACGCTAATAACGTTTCAGTTGATGAATTTTTAGAAAAGTATAAAGAGGAAGTAGAAAAATCAAACCAACTTGAAGCCAAATAAATATAGAAAGATGTCGCCATGATTCGTCAAGTGCGTACTTCTTTCCTTTCATAAAAATGGAGTCCTTCGCGTAATCGCTAGGACTCCATTTTGGTAGATCGAACATCATGCCGTCCGTTCTCTCCGTAAAAGATACAGGAAATACGGCACACCGATGATCGCTGTGATCAATCCGGCTGGTACTTCAAGTGGTGGATGTATCCCTCGACCGAGTGCATCCGCGACGACGAGTAACCCTCCGCCGAGCAACAGCGCCATCGGCAACACAGCAAGATGCTTATGACCAACGAGACGCCGTGCCATATGTGGCGCAATCAGTCCGATGAAACCAATCGCACCGACCGTCGCGACGGCAACACCAGCTAGAATGACCGCGAGCGCCAAGAAGATGTGCCGCGTCCGCTGAATTGGTAACCCAAGACCGATACTGACTTCTTCACTTAGTGATAAGACATCGAGTTGACGATGGCGATAGAAGATGATTGCACCAATCACGACGAGCACGGGCGCTAAGATCATCACTTCCTGCCACCCTTTCCCGAACAGACTCCCAGCGAGCCAGACGAGTGAATCGTTTGTCTGAAGTGGAAACTTGATCAACAAGTATTCCGTCCCGGAAGCACAAATCGCACTGACCGCGATTCCAAGTAACGCAAACGAACTACGAGAGACATTCCCGCCCCGCTCAAGCATCATTAAGGCGATCATGACAAGTGCTGCTCCGATGAAAGCAGCGATTGGTGTTAACAAGAGCGGACCATCCGGCACGAGGGCAATCGTTAAAACGGCGAACAGTGACGCACCATTCGTCACACCGATCACGTCAGGCGAAATCAATGGATTACGGATGACACTTTGTAAGATGACTCCGGCAAGTGAGAAACTCGCACCTGCTAAGAAAGCAAGGACAGTTCGCGGCAGACGGTAATTTTGGACGATGAAGGCATCCTTTCCACCAAAGAACGACTGCCATAGTTCCGATAACGATAACTGAATCGAGCCGACCGACAGTAAGGCAAAACTCGCGAAGAACACGAGCACCGCAACAATCAAAATCCGACCCATGTCTTTCATCGTAATCCCCCTTTCATCTGACGACGTGCCAGAACAAGGAAGAATGGTGCACCGAGCAATGACGTCACGATGCCGACCGGTGACTCATACGGATAGGCGATGAACCGCGCGAGGACATCGGCATACGTCAGCAGAAGTCCACCGATGACGGCAGCGACCGGCAGAACGATCCGGTAATCTTCCCCGACGAGGCGCCGCGTGATGTGCGGAACCATTAATCCAATGAAACCGATCGCTCCGGCGACGGCAACGGTGACGCCTGCGAGTAAGACGACACTGATGCCGGCAAGCAAACGGATTCGCGTCACTTTTTGCCCGAGACCGACCGCGACGTCTTGCCCCAGTTGGAAGACAGCGAGCGATTTCGCGAGACTCGCCGCAAGAAGCAAACCAGCAATCGACCATGGGAGGACGATCCGTAGTTCAAGCCAGCTCGCGTCACTGAGCGAACCGGACAACCAGTACAAGACGTTCGTGATCCGGTCGTTAAAGAGAATCAAGCCTTTCGTCAGCGACGTCAACAAGAGATGAATCGCCATCCCGACGAGGGCAAGTTTTAATGCTGTCATCCCGCGAACGGAGGCGAACGAAAAGACAAGCACTCCACCGACTAAGGCACCGGCAAAGGCGAAGTAGATCAAATTTGCCGTTCCGAGCGACGGAAAGACGAGCAGGCTTAAGACGACGAGAAATGACGCACCGGCATTGACACCAAAGACTTGCGGTGAAGCGAGCGGATTTCGTGTCACGGCTTGCATGATTGCCCCTGCAACGGCAAGATTCGCTCCGAGCAACAATCCGAGTAAGAGCCGCGGTAAGCGCAGATTTGTCAGGACGAGTCCTGCTTTTGATGTCGTGCCACTGATCCACTCCTGGACTAAGTGAATCGGATTCATCTGTGTGATGCCAAAGAACAGGCTACTATAAACCGCCAAGCAACCGAGTAATATGAGTACAAAAATCAGACGTTTCCGCTGCACCGGATGGTTCCCCTTTCATCAAGACGAAAAGCCAGATTGCTCCGGCTTTTGTCGTTCATTATTTCTGTTGTAACAATTGAATCGCTTCGTCAACAATCTGTTCTGCAGCGTCAAGTCCTCGATAGCGTGTCCAAAGGTCACGATTGACTTCATAAACTTCTTTGTTCTTAACCGCTGTGATCTGATTCCAGAGCGGGTTGTTTTTCCACTCCTTCAGCAGTTTCGGATCGGCTTCCGCCATGAAGATGACGTCCGGATCCCATTTGACCATCTGCTCTAACGTAATCGTAACGGTAGGTTCCGCTGTTTTCGTAACAGCGTTCTCGATACCGATCTTCTCGAGTAATTCACCATCAAACGACGTCTCACCGTGTGCCGTCAGTGAATCGGCGCGGAAGACACCAACCATCACTTTTCGGTCGTCGTTTGGATCCACCTTTTTCTTCGCTACATTCAATCGTTCTTCATGCAGGGCAAGTCGGTCATCCATCTGTTTAGTTTTCCCGACTGCTTCCGCAATCGTCTTGAACGATTCGATGTTCTCTTCGTACGTCGCATTCCGACTCTTCAAGATGATCGTCGGTGCGATTTTTTGCAGTTGCTTGTAGATTCCTTTATGGCGGTTGAAGTCGCCGATGATTAAATCCGGCTGCAAGGAACTGATTACTTCAAGATTCGGTTGTTGACGTGTACCGACTTCCGTGAACGCGATGTCTTTTCCGAGTAATCCGGAGACATCGGTCTTATTTTCTTGTGCGATTCCGACTGGTGTAATCCCAAGTTCGTCTAACGCATCAACGAATGAGTATTCAAGTGCGACAATCTTCTTCGGGTGCTCCGGCACTTTCGTTTTTCCTGCCTCATGCGTAATCGTCCGCGTCTTTTCGTTTGTTTGTTCTGCTTGACCTGAACAGGCCGCAAGCATCAAACTGCTCAACACGAGGAGCGTCAACGCTGTCATCCAAGTTTTCCGTCTCATGATGAGACCTCCTTTAGTTCGTGATTCGACATTGAGAATCATTCTTAATTAATCCTATTTCAGCATATCAAAGATTCCCATCGAACAAAAGGGTTATCCTTATTTTCAGATAATATATGCTCAAATCCACATTTTCTGAAGCAATATGGGATAATCAGGTAGTATATAAAGGAGGGATTACAAATGGATTGGATGAAGGACTTGGAACAACGGCTCGGATTTCCGCTTGAGACGATAACGTTTGATCAGTTACCTCGCTTACTCGAAGCCTTTGCCTACCAGTTACCGTTTGAGAATACAACTGTGCTTGAGAAACGAATCCGTCCGTTTAACGACGAGCGCTTCATTGAAACGTTTCTGACGGAGCGACGTGGTGGTGTCTGTTATGACTTGAACGGACTGCTGCACCGGGTCCTGCAGGAACTGAATTGTCCCGTTCGCCTCGTACAAGCGACCGTCTATGATCAGAAATCAGCAGCCTGGTCAGCGACGGGACCGACACACGTTGCAATTATTTGGAATGAGACACACCTACTTGATACCGGCTTCGGTGTCAATTTACCGCTCGTTCCGGTTCCCTTGAGTGGGGAGACGGTTCATTCCGCTAGCGGTAGTTACCGGATTGGCAAAGGTGATGTTCTCGAAATGCAGCGGACAGGACAAGCCGAGTTCGTGACTGGTTACAAGTTCGACCGTGAGAAGGCAATTACAAAGGGTGACTTATCGAAGATGGAACAGATCATCCAGCAAAGCGAAGCTTCACCGTTCAACAAAGGTCGTCTCATCGCAATGCGGACTCCAAGCGGTCAAAAGACGTTGACCGAGCGGACGTTACGAATCGAAGACACGACGACGACCGAATTGCCGGTCGCAGGTCCCGCTCAATTCGAGATGCTGTATCAGACTCACTTTTTAGGACAGGAGTAATGAACATGGATCAATATACGCTTTGTTTAATTCGCCACGCGGATAGTTTTTTACTCGTCAACCGCCAAAAACGACCAGCGATGGGCATGTGGAACGGTGTCGGCGGCAAGATTGAACCGGGCGAGACACCGGAAGTTGCTGTCATCCGCGAGACGTTCGAAGAGACCGGCATCCCGTTAGATTCGGTGACACCAAAAGGCATCGTTCGCTTACACGGGGAAGAAACGTCTGGCATGTATCTCTATCTTGCTGAACTAGAAGACCGCCCGTTTCCGACACCGGTCATGACGATCGAAGGCATCCTTGATTGGAAATCGCTCGACTGGATCTTAAACGATGAAAACATGGGAATCATCAGCAATCTCCGGCATTACTTACCGGTCGCTTTGTCAACGGATCAACCGTTGTTGCATGACTTCCATTACGATGGACATACAATCACTGCTTACGAGACACACGAATTGATCGAGACATAAANNCGTCCGTTATCGGATAAGTGGGGATTTTTCATGAGAACAGATGGAGACCGGTGACGATAACTGCGACGATGACGATACCCGGTAACAAGTTCGCAACACGAATCTTCGTGATGCCAGCGAGATTAAGACCGATTGCCGCAATCATCACCCCACCAGTCGCTGTCATCTCAAGAATAAATTCCTGCAGTGCGGCGTCGGGAATGAATTTCGTGATCGCAACGGCACTTAATGCAATCGCCCCTTGATAGAGAAAGACGGGAATCGCTGAGAACATGACACCGATCCCGAGCGTTGAACTAAGGACGAGTGCCGTAAAACCGTCAATCAATCCTTTTGTATAAAGGACGTCGTGATCCTGACGTAGTCCACCGTCGAGGGCTCCTAACACACCCATCGCGCCAATGACGAAAATTAACGTCGCTGTCACGAATCCTTCCGCGATGTTCGACGGACGACCCCGACTGATCTTACGTTCGAGCCACGCTCCCATCCGGTCGGNNGAGCCGGAACCACTCGCCGATTGCACCACCGAGAACAAGACTACCGATGACGATCAAGAAGTTCGTGCTTTTCATCCCCATCTGCATTCCGAGCACGACGACAGCAAGTCCAATCGCCTGCAGGACGGTCTCCTTCATGCGTTCCGGAATCCGGTGGAACATTAATCCAAGCAACGTCCCGATGATGATCAGGACGGTATTGACGAGTGTACCTGTTAAAACCATCTGACAGCCTACTTTCTCAATTGATTTTTCGTTTAGCGGAACGAACGACGGTTCGCTCTGCCTGATTCAAACTATGCAACGTCATCCCGAGCATGACGAGGATGATTCCGAGTGTCGCGAGTCCCGTTGGTAGTGCCGCGTGAAGGAAAAGAATCTCTCCGAATACGGTAAAGACAATCTCGAACGATTGCGTTGCTTCGATCGCTGCTAACCGGATCGGATCTGTCCGAACGAGCGACGTCGCGTAGAAGAAAAGCGACGTTGCGATGACGCCGGAGAACAACGCGACGAATCCGGACTGGGTCACTTGATTGACACTCGGCAAGCCGACCTGTATGTAGGCAATCACAGAAAGAACGATCCAAAACGGTAGACTGGCAAGTGTCATTCCGAGAATCCGTTCAAACACATCGAGCTCGTTCCCATAGCGTCCCATCATTTTCCGGTTCCCGAGTGGATAGGCAATTGCCGCGACGAGGACCGGTAAGGCACCGAACAACAGTGACTGTAGCGATAGGCTTCCCGCGACCGATAGTTGCATGACGACGACACCGAGGACGATCAGGACGGAATACTTCAGTGCTGACCACGGGATCCGTTGGTTGAACAAGGGGGCAAGCAACGGTCCCGCTAAAATCGTCAACTGCCATGTCCCGGCAATCAACCAGCCTGGTGCGTAGTCAGCAGCAAAACAGATGCTGCCGTAGAACAGTCCGAAGCCGATCGTTCCATACAGTAACCAAAAGCCGATATCGGCTCGAAGCGCCTGGAAGACGCGCCCGATCCCCCGTCGCATCATGACGATGACGATAAAGAACGGCAACATCAGGAAAAAGCGGAGCGACGCACTATAAATCCAGTGACCGCCTGCCCCTTGCATCGATTGATTCAAGATGAAGGTGACGGCAAAAAACATTGCCGCTAAAATTCCATAAATGATCGGTCGCATCAGCTCTCCTCCTTTAGTGTCGAGACGAGTAGACGCCCGAGCCCGTTCCAATTATGCTCCGTCGCCTGGACGAGTTGCTCGACATCCTGTTGTTGACATGCATCTAAAATCGCTGCATGGTCGGCAATCGACTGGCGTCCGAGACGATCAAACTGAGCATATTCGAGCCGGCGGATCAACGGTGTCAACCGACGGATTGTCTCTCGTAGTTGATCGTTTTGACTGCGCTGCACGAAGACATCGTGAAAGGCATCGTCAAGTGCTAGTGCCGCCTCTGTATCCTGCTGATCAATTGCCGTCGTGAATTGTTGATGAATCGACTTTAGACTCGTTAGATCGTCATCCGTCAGCATTGGTCCTGCTAAACGCGCCGCTAACCCATGCAGTGTCGCAATGATTGGATAGGTTTGCTGTGCCTGTTCGGCATCGAGTTCCGTCACGATCGTCCGTGAACCCCGTTTTGCTAAAATCAATCCCTCCTCTTCGAGTCGTTTCAAGGCTTCGCGGACCGGTGTCCGACTGACACCGAACGCTTCCGCGAGTGCTTGATCGTTCACCTTTTCTCCTGGGGCAAGACGTAAGGTGATGATGTGGTGTTGCAAGCGTCGATACACTTCCTCACTTAAAGGAAGTCGTACAATGGCTAAATCATTTGTAGGTTTCATACAAGTAATATATTACATATCAATTCATCGCGAAAGCACCATCCTAAAATTCATTGGATTTATTTTACTCACTACCTTGCAATACAAAATAGCATAGCGTATGATTACCTTGTAATACCAAGTAGCGAAAGGAAGATGCGGATGTCATCGACGCAAATGTTAAAAGGAATTCTCGACGGTTGCTTACTCGCACTGATTGCGGAAGAAGAGATTTATGGCTATGAACTGGCGACGAAACTGAAAGCGTACGGATTCGCCGACATCAGTGAGGGAACGATCTATCCTCTATTGATTCGGATGCAAAAACTGGACTGGATCGAAGCAACCTCTCGCGTCTCCCCGTCCGGTCCAAAACGAAAGTATTATTCGATCACGACGAGCGGTGTTGAAGAACTCGCCGCTTTCAAACAAAGATGGCATCACCTTTCAACGAGTGTCGAAAGCATTTTAAAGGAGGACGAATGAGATGACCCTATCGACGGAATCAACACGATTTTTGGAAGACTTAAAGGTATACCTACTTGCTTCGGGTAAAAATGAATTGGCGACGAACGAGATTGTCAAAGAACTCGAAGATCACCTGATCGAAGCGGAAGCAGACGGAAAATCCGTTCGCGCGATCACGGGTGATAGTCCCGCCGATTACATCCAATCGATTTCTAAAGAGATGGCATTTGATCCAAAAGAAGCGTTTTGGATCGTCTTGCAAGTTTTTCTCGGCGCATCCAGTTTTCTCTATCTTCAAAACCTCTTGAATGGTACAACGACGTTCAGTATCTTGCTCGTTGGCGGTTTCCTGTTGATTAGTGCCGTTTACCTGACCACCTTGGCGTTTCTCTTCCGTCAAGATGCTTTACGTGATGGCGCGCGCCCTCGTATCATGCGTTACGGCATTCATGGTAGTATTCATTTTCTGTTAATCATCGGACTATTGATCGTCAACGGACTTGTTGATTCACCAAAGATCACGTTATTCCCAAGCGTCGGCTGGATGATTGGTGCCCTATTGATTATCTGGATTCTTGTCACGGCATGGAAGACGAAGACATGGATTTTGCCGATTGCATTGCTCGTCTATTTTGTTCCCCAAATCATTCTCCGTTCTGTATTTGATTGGTCGGAATTGACCTCTGGACTTGTCGGATATGCTGTTGCTGCCATTACAATGACAGTCGCTTTTATTCGCGAATCTAAACAAGATCAGTCAAACGTCTCAAAGCACTGAAGCAACGATTTGGTTCTGATACTTAAAATGACCTCAGCGCTAAGATCATTTTTGTATATCATTGAGAAAAAATTGAGGATAGAATTAGAATAAAATATATTAAAAAAGAATAGGTGGTTGTAAATGATGCATCAATCTGTGAAAGATATTCAACATTCCATTAAGATCAATAAGCCCATTGAACAGGTATGGGAGAACATCTCGACGGCTCGCTCTTTATCTAAATGGTTTATGCCAAACGACCTTGTCGCACAAACGGGATGTGTGTTTCATATTCAATCTCCTTTTGGTCCATCTCCTTGCACGGTATTAAACGTACAACCAGAAAGAGAATTATCGTTTAGTTGGGATGAAGATGGATGGATCGTGACCTTCTCCCTAACTCCATTGAACGACCTTACCCTTTTCACTGTGACACACAGCGGATGGAAAAACGCTGATGACCTTGTGCCGAAAGCAAATCAGCCACAAGGTCGTGTCCGTAACTTTATGGACCAAGGTTGGGATGGGATGCTTCAGAAATTGAAAGCAACATTTTAAAGGAAGGCATGTACATTTTTTTACGACAAAATATAGACTGTGATTTTAAAATACATTCTCTTGTAATTTTTTTAGATCATTCAGAGATCAACAAAAATAAAGAGAGTGTCGTTATGTTCAATCGATTTAGTAAAGAACAACAACAAATTATCCAGTCTATTCAAGATTTTTTCTTAGAAGTGCCATCTGACTTCGCCGCAGAACGTGTTTTTGATTTCATCAAAGAGTCAGTTGCTATTCACTTTTATAATATTGGAATTCAAGACGCTCATGCGGCTGTGTTAAGTCATTCGCGTCACTCGACGATGAATTGTTAACGCTCAAGCGTCCCGTATCTCCATAATATATTTTTTAGCAGAGATCTTTTGTCATCCTCTACAAAAAAGTATGCGCCGGCGCATACTTTTTTGCTCTTTAGCATTCACTTTCAACTATGTTTCATTAAAATGTATCTCATTATTTTTTTATCGAACCATCCATTGTTCATTTTATAGGATGACGGATCATTTCAGTCGAATGTATTGAATCATTTTGTAAATAAAGTATAAAACGACTATAAAAATAAAGACGTTTCCTAGCATACTTATGGCTGCAACCTGATTCATTTTTTCCCACTCTCCTTCTTATTTAGATAAGGACTTTATTTGAATTGAACCGAATTTTAACATACTTCCTTTTCCATACGTAACCCTTGATTTTACATTTTTATGATTCATAAGTAATTTTCATTTTTTTGGTGTTAGCTTCCCGACTTCAAAGTGGTAGCTGTCTTATCGCCGAATAAATTCTTAAAGAAATAGGTCAAAATTACATATTGAATTAGATTCACAACTCAAACATATCTAATAAGATAAGGAAAACCACAAAAAGTATGCGCGATGCATACTTTTTTCTTTGGATTTTGATTCAATTCATTACGAAGTACTTTTTAATCTCTCCATAGAACGAATAAATCAATTATACTAAACGTAATTATTTGTATGGAATGACGGTTCAAACTATAGTCGTGCTTAATACAAAGGAGAATTTTTTGAAACTCGAACGATTACTGACTATCATATTTAAGTTACTGCATCGCTCTACGATCTCGGCCGCTCAATTAGCTAGTGAATTAAATGTCTCTCAGAGAACGATTTATCGAGATATCGAAACCATTAGTGCAGCTGGAATTCCCGTTACTTCTTATCATGGAACTAATGGAGGTTTCGGTATTATTGAGAATTATAAATGGGATAAGACCTTTTTAAATGCGTCTTCTATGGTCGATGTTCTATCTTTAATGAAAAGTTTATCAGCGCAATTACATGATCAAGATTTAAAAAATACGCTAGAACGGCTATCGATTCTTACAACAGAAGAACAAAATAACCATTTACACATTGATTTAGCTGATCAATCCATTGAGCCTACTTTCTTAATTGATCTTCAAAAGAGTATCAAAGAATCAAAAAGAGTTCTGTTTCAATACATCAGTGCTCAAAAGGAACAGACCATTCGAGAAGTAGATCCCATTTTTCTACGATATAAATTTCGTACATGGTACCTTTATGCTTATTGTTATTTAAGAAATGATTACCGCGAATTCAAAGTGTCACATATGCTCAACCTTCAAAGACTTTCAACATCTATTCAGGATAACCATCCCATTCCTGGAGACAGAGCTGTCGTGAAACCCGCACGGGAAAGTATCACGTTAAGAGTTCATCCTGAATCCATTCATGTAGTCTTAAACCATTTTCAGCATCAATCGATGGTTTTTGAAGAAGATGGTAGTGTTACGATGACTTTATTGTTACCTTCACCTTTACATGCGGAATGGTTAATCAACATTTTATTAAGCTTCAGATCAGGTGTAGTTGTTATTCATCCCTTGTACTTACAAGACATATTAAGAAATGAAGCCAAAAAAATAGTTAATCTATATGAGGATATATGACACTCAGATGTCATATATCCTTTTTTATAATGAACGTAGTTAGACAGTTCTTACTACAATTAAAGGAGCGATTTGGATGAATGCCGGAAAAACGATGTATGAATATCACAACTGGGCGATGCAGTTGATGTTAGATCATATGGATGCATTACCTGAAAATCTATTAAATAAAGAGGTGAAAAGCTCTTATCCGACAATCGCTAAAACACTTAGTCATATTCTTGCAGTTGATACTATGTGGATTCATGTTTTAGAAAAAGTAGAATTTCAACAAGCGCTACAAGATGCGATGAGTCAATTACCATTAACTGATGCATATACAATTGAAGAATTCAAAACAGCATTCAAAAATATAGCATCAAAGTATCAACTATTTATAAATCAGAACTCAAATCTTACTATGACGATACATGTGGATAATCCTTGGTCTGGTCCACGGGAAACGACTTTTGAAGAAATTCTTTTACATGTAGCCAATCACGGTACGTATCACCTGGGGAACATTACTACCATGTTAAGGCAGCAAAATGAATCCTCATTGATGATGGATTATTCTCTTTTTTGGTATGAAGATATGAAAGTTAAGCCATAACAGAATGTATTCGTTTTTAATGTCTATTTAGACATCACTAGATAAAATAAAAAGGCGTGCACCGGTGCACGCCTTTTTATTTTATCTATTTATCAATTCCCTTGTATTGCTTCATACCGCTCACGCGTCCAGTTATAGACATGACTCGTTACGGTCCGTCCGTCGATTCGCTCTAATACGAATGGTCGGTCAAGAACAGGTGTAAAACCGAGTTTCTCAACGACACGGCGTGACTGGTCATTAAAATCAAAGTGACCACACCAAACGACATCGATCGGCAGTTCCCGGAAGATGAAATCAAGTATTGCTTCAACGATTTCCGGCATCCGCCCTTCTCCCCAGTAGTTAGGCGCGAGGACATAGCCGATCTCGACTTGACGGTCATGCGTGATCGCTTCGTCCGGCCGACGATTAAAGTGAAATCCGAAGCTCCCGATGACTGCCCCCGTCTCCTTATCGGTCACGGCATACTCGCCGGGCGACGCTTGAAAGATCCCAATCACTTCCTGGCTT
Organism: Exiguobacterium sp. UBA6282; assembly: GCF_002440475.1. Taxonomy (NCBI): domain Bacteria; kingdom Bacillati; phylum Bacillota; class Bacilli; order Caryophanales; genus Exiguobacterium; species Exiguobacterium sp. UBA6282. The sequence continues at coordinate 31,629 of NZ_DJUM01000016.1, forward strand.
TCGTCAAGTGACGCGTGCGGCGCCCAGCCTGCTTTTGGTCCAACATTTGGATCCTTGGCGTAAGCATACAATGCGGCTGCATCGTTTTCTTGCCAACGGCGTAACAGGTGCCGTGGTGTTTCGATAGTATCTGGTAAGTTCATCTGTATTCCCCCTTATTAAGATACGTTTCGCTCTCGTTCGACCGATTCCTTCACGAATAGACTCGTATAGACTAATCCAAATCCCGTCAAGAGGATCAATCCGAGGTATACACTCATCATCGACGGGATCAAGAATGTCCCGACTAGAATCGTCGACCGAGAGAGTAAGTCTGCTCCAGCAAACGACGTTCCGGCGAACGCTGAGTACGCTCCGCGTTGATCCGCCGGCATCATGTTCGCTTTTTGTGTGTTTAAGACCGGAGAGTAGAGCAACTCGCCAATCGTTGCGATGAAGATGAAGACCATCAGTGCCGTCATACTGTTGGCACTCGTCACGACGACGTAACCGATCGTGTACAGCATCAGACCTGCAGCGAGCGTCCGGCGCGGAGACAGACGCTTCGCAAGCCGCTGGACGATGAACGTCAACGTGACGACGAGCAACGTATTTTCGATGTTGATGATACTCATCATCCGAACCCCGTTGATCGACCACCCGGTAAACGATAGTGGTTCAAACGAATCAGCGAGGCGGACAGCGACGTAACTCCCCATCGAAAACTCAGCCGCTAAGATACACATCGAACCAAAGACGACCTTGACGAACGGACGGTCCCGCCAAGCGAGTTGATAGCTTGTAAAGATATCCGTGATGACACCACGTAGTTTCTGACGTTGCCACGTCCGTGGTGTGTCGTCGAGAAACAGGTAGTACGCAATCGGTAAAACGGACGACGTAAAGCTCAAGATCCAAAGCAACAGCAATTGATTACTGACGTAGAGCCAACCTCCGAGCGCCGTTCCGATGGCGATCGAGAGATTGATCAACCAGTAGTCGAGCGCGTAGACCGCTTGGCGGTTCTCCTTCGTCGTCGCATCGATGATAATCGCCCCCATTGCCGGACGACCAAGATTACTCGTCACCGAGAAGACGGCGTAAATGACCATGAACAGCAGCATCCAGTCGAGCGTCAACGAGATCGCCATCGTGATGAACGTCAACGCTGTGAGCGCAGATGTCGTGACGAGTAGGCGTTTACGAGAGAAGCGGTCGGCGAGATATCCGCCGAGTAGATTGGTGATGAAGCTGACGAAGACCATCGCGATCAAAAACGCACCGGCGATGACTTCGTTGAATGCCTTGACGAACAAGAGAGCCATGAACGGCATGATCGAAAACGAGACAGCGCGGTTGAAAAACGATGTGATGAGACGTACTTTAATTGGTTTCGGTATTTCTTTCCATTTCATATTGTCACCTTCCATTCTCTACCTTTATCATAAACAAGACAATACATAAGAAAAATGGACGTCATATAAAAAAGATGTCCCCTTTTAAGGAGGATGAACATGATGGATGCTTATCTTTTTATGTTATGGAAGACTTGCCGAAATGGACACTACTCGATTGCGACGCTTGCCGACGCCATCCATCTCAGTCCTAAACAAACGAAACGATATCTCAATAAATGGCAGGAAGAAGGCTGGATGAATTACACGAGTGGTCGCGGACGGGGCAACTTAAGTGAACTCGTCTGGTTACGCCACGTCGAACGGGAGTATGCGAAACGGATGCTCGAGCGGATCGACCGTGATTCGATCGAATCAGTGACGGAAGAACTGTCGTGGGACTGGTCACCGGCCCAAGCAGGACGCTTCATGCGCCAACTCGAGCGAAAGTTCGGCTATACGCAAACGACATCGGACGCCTTGCTGATTCCTCGGAAGCGCAACTTCTTGACGACACACCCGTTAGAAGCAGCTGACATTCATAGTGCTCACCTCGTCCAAAACGTCTTCAACCGTTTGTTTACGATTGACGTCGACGGCAACATCCAAGGCGAACTGGCACATCACTATGCCTGGAATGGTCCGATGCTCAGTCTCTTCTTACGTAAGGACGTCCGCTTTCATGATGGTTCCCTCCTGACGAGTAAGGAAGTGACGAAGAGTCTCCGTGCTCTGATCAACTATCCGGCTTATGCCTCTTCTTATCGGCACGTCAAACAGATCGTCTCAAACGGTCCGTACCGGGTCGATCTCACACTCGATCAGCGCAGGAGTTCGATTTTGCCGCAGCTCGCCTCGATACATACGAGCATCATCAAAGATGGCATTGGAACGGGACCATTTCAACTCACGCAACATGACGATAAGAAAACCGTTCTGACGGCATTTCCGAATTACTTTGGCATCCGCGCCCTGCTCGACCGAATTGAGTTCATCCAGATGCCGGAGCAATATGACCCGGTCTACCGGACATCAGCATCTGACTCCAGTCCGATTGATACGATCGCGACGCAGTCCGGATTTGGTCTCGTCTTTCTCCATCCACGCGCCGGTGGTCCGTTTGAATCAAAAGCAGCGCGACATTATATCCATCGGCTCATCAAGGAAGTCCGTGATGGCATTCATGACTTCCATGAACGGACACAACCGAACGACTCTGGTTTTCTTGAGACCTATAGTCCATCGTATACCGTCCCGGACGGTCCTGCTGTTTTGTTCACGCAACCAATTCGGATCAAGTTGACTGATTTTACGGACAAAGTAACACGTTGGCTCTGTCAGCGATTTGATCAGGACGGGATTCCGTATGAGTTCGTCGAAGTCGGATTCGAAGAGAGTATTACGGATTTTCATGTCTACGATACGATCGATCTCGCCATTCATGCCGAAGTGTTCGAGCGGAATGTCCAGTACGCCTTCTATCAGTTCATGACGAATACTTTTTCACCACCGATCCGGCTATTTCAGCAGATGCCAAAGATGCTGACATGGATTGAACAATACGATGCAACACCGTTCGAAGACTGGCTTCCGATTCATCAAGCAATCGAACGCTACTTGATTAACGAATCGTATTTCATCCCGTTCTATCACGATACACGACTAATTCCGTATCCGATCGAGCTGCAAAATATCACGATCGACTCGTTCGGTTATTTTGATTTCTCAAAGCTCTGGATATCCAATCAATCGTGACGAATCCTTGTCGATATTTTGACTTGCTTGTGACAAAACGCACGAAGTTCTTTAATCTAGTATTTTAAATGTTGTATTAATGACGAGGCTACGAAATACTAAGACTGTGTTCATTACTTAGTGAAAAGGAAGTGGTCTTATGTTATCAACCTCTACCATTCAAATCGTTCAATCAACCGTCCCGGTCCTTGCATCGCATGGCGCCGCAATTACGAAAGTCTTTTATCAACGTTTATTTCAAGCTCATCCAGAACTCAAACATGTCTTCAATCAATCGAATCAACGGAGTGACCGACAATCGCAAGCACTCGCTACAGCCGTTTATGCCGCTGCTGCTCACATCGATCGACTCGAGACGTTAAAACCGGTCTTATTACCAGTGCTGCATAAACATCGGAGTCTACAAATCAAGCCGGAGATGTATCCACTCGTCGGTCAAGAATTACTCGGAGCGATGCAAGACGTCTTAGGGGAAGCCGCAACGCCTGCAATCCTGCAAGCATGGGGCGAAGCGTACGGGGAGATTGCCGATTTGTTCATCACACTCGAAGCCGAACTATACACGCAGGACGAACAGGCGAAAGACTTTTCCGGTTATCAGTCCGTCAAGATTTCGGATATCCAGGAACAAGCAGACGGCATCCGCTCGCTGACTTTCAAAACGGACAATCCGCTCCCTGATTATCGAGCAGGGCAATACATCACGGTACGGATTCAAGATCAAGATGGCTTATGGCACAATCGTCAGTACAGTCTGACGACGGCATCAAACACGACGACTTATACGATTGGTGTCAAACGAGAAGGCATCGTCTCGAACTACTTACATGCAGCTCGAATCGGTGATACGGTGTTAATCAGTGCGCCAGCTGGGGCCTTCACGCTTGATGCATCAGGTGAACCCGTCGTTCTGATTGCTGGTGGAATCGGCATCACACCGATGCTTGCAATGGCAGACGAAGCGTTAGCTGCTGGTCGCCACGTGACGTTACATCACGCCGTCCAAGATGAACGCAATCGTCCGTTTACAGAACAACTCGCCCTGCTTGAGCAGCGTGGCGCTCGCGTCATTCGTTACGCAGAGCACCAGGCGACGGATCAAGCGGGACGTCTACCGAAAGACGTCATCGCAAGCATCACGGATCCGACATATGTCTGTGGTCCGGAAGCAATGATTCAATACGTCATTAAACACTTCACGGCGTCTTCGGACAAACTACATTACGAAATCTTTTCGCCGGCACTCGCTTTTGCCGCGGAAACGCCAGTCACGCAGTAAAAAACATCCCGCTCTCTTTGATACACGTCAAGGAGAGCGGGATGTTTGATTAGAGTGGCAATCGTTCTGACAACGGACGGACCAAAACGACATCTGTCGCCATCCGGTTATCTCGGCGCGGTTCATCGACTGGTTCAATCGTCCAGTTTTTCGCGTGGAGTGTATTTAAGGCATGCGCTAAATCGTACATCGAATAACGATCGTTTCCGTTCAACTGATAGAGCCCCGCTTCGCGTTCAAGTAAAATCGTAACGAGCGCTTCTGCTGTATCTTCAAGCAACGAACTCGACGGATACCAGTTTCGACTTGCTTGAATGACACCGTGTTGCTTCATCTCGTTCGTAAAGAAGTCGACCATGTTGTTCGAACCTGCCTCCGTCCCGATCTGCCAGCCGATTCGGACGATTTTTGCTTGAGGATCAATTGCTTGAATCGCTTGCTCGCAAGCAATCTTATAGGCACCATACTCATCGGTCGCATCCGGTACAGCGTCCTTGTCAATCGGTGCCGGCACGTCGTCCGAAAATACAGACACCGTACTCGTGAAGAAGAACGGAATCTTATATTCTTGGCACAAGCGAACGAGCGCTTCCGTCCAACTGACGGACCCCATCCCAATATGTAGGAAATAATCCGGTCGTTCCGTTTCTAAAAACGTCCGCATCTGAGACTCGTCAGTCGTCGAGACTTTCGTCCGATCCCACGCGACTGTCTCGATATCGTGCTTTGCTAAGACGTCCGCAACGACAGGCGCTACCGTACCATTCATGCCTGTAATAATCGCTTTCATGATGATCCATCCTCTCTTGTCATCTACTCATTTTGATTGATGTCTAAACTTTGAATCGCTCGACCTATCGCTGGTAACGAATAAGCGAGATCGATCCATGTATTCAGTACCTCTTCATAGTATAATCCATCGTTTCGCATGACTTCCTCAGTGTTATGACGATCCTCCTCAAAATCTAAGACAAGACTCATCAAATCATAGTGATTGCTTGAAAAATCGTTTACTTCCCAATACAGATATTCTTCTTCTTTGACGGCAGGCAACTGCCTCATTTCGGTCTGGAATTGTTCACTCGCTTCACCATATCGATTTCGTGTCTCGTCAATCGAGGAAGGATACACTTGAAAAGGGGTTTCGTCATATAAATGCTTCTGGTAAAACCATTCCCAAATGATCTGCCAATTTTGTCTCAGCATGAAAAAATACTCATAGTTTGTATCCCAGTGACTCCAGGCAAAATCAAACGAGCGAAACATGGTTTTGTCAGCCGTTCGGGCACGAAATACTACCTTATCCGGTAAACGCTCTTTCAGTAATTCGTGTTCTAAAAAGTTTTCGTTGCTACGTATGTAAAATTGCTCGATTGTTTCTCTTCTTTGTTCGACGATCCAATAAAAGAAGATATCCAATTGATCGATTTGTAGCGGACTCATTTTCTTCATGTTATCCATTCCCCATAATCAAGACATCATACTCACTTCACTAAAAAAAGAACCTGAACAAGGTGTTCAAGTTCTTGTTACTTTCATCCTATTTTACTTCGAAACGCCTTCCGTTGCCATTCGGCGCCACAGTACATTCAAGAAGACCGTCATCCCACTGATCGGAATCAAAAACAATAATGCCGTGATCCATAAACTCTCCATCGACTCCACTCCTCATCGTTCATTTCTATCTCTAGTGTACATAAGCGCGAAACCGCTTACCTCCACCTCAAGGCGGATATTTCATCCGACCTTGTCCTGTCGTGCCTCGGTAAAGGAAACGTTACGATGAATGAGTAACCAGATAGCTGTCAACACGAGACCACTTAAGGAAAACAGTAGGAAAACAAACGAGATGCTAAAGAGCGACGTCAAGTACGATGATAATCCGTAACAGAGTGCAGAACACGCCGTTGATGTTGCGACCATCGCCGTTCGAACCCGTCCGAGCAAGTGCGCAGGCGTCGAGCGTTGTAACAATGTCGCAAACGGAATCCCGAACAATGTCAGCGCCATGCCGAGTAAAACGAATCCGCCAATCGCAAGGGGCACGGACGACATATAAGCAACGATTGCAATCGCGAGTCCTTGCAGTACGACTGCGATCCGAAACAGCTTATCCTGTCTGATCGAGACGACCCACTTGCTGTAAAGGAGCGACATCGTGATCCCCCCGATCACCGTCGCTAGCTCAAGTGCGGAAAAGGTTTGGGCATTCCCCGATAAGACGTTCTTGGCATATGGTGCAAGTAAGGTATTCATCGGTGTGATCATCCAGTTCGCAAGGATCGCACAACCAAGGATCCATTTTAAGCGACCGTCACGCGCGACGTAATGAATCCCTTCGAGTAACGCTTCGCGGTACGATCCGACACGCGCTCCTTCTGCGACTTGCCCTGTCATATGTCGAACGAGTAACCAGGCGGTGAGATGCAGTCCCAGATCGAGCCACAAGATACTCGCAATCGAGAAGTGGGCAATCATCATCCCACCGAGTAAAAATCCGCTCAACGTACCGATCCGTTCTATCGTTGCAAGATACGCATTCGCTTGCGGCAATTGGTCATCTTCGACTAAATCAACGACCCATGTGAAGACGGCATTGCCGCCAATGATTTGCAGAATCGTCTGAACGACGAGTAAGCCGAGTAACCACGGTAGGACGACGTCCGTCAGACCGATTCCCGCTAACGCGATCCCAAGCGCAAGCAAGCGAATGAGTAAGGACGTTTGATACAACGATGCGCTGACGAAACGGTCAATCCACGGTCCAACGAACGTTGAGACGAGAAAACGAATCAAAAACACACCTGTTGCAAGCAAGGCGACACCTGAAGCACTAATCTGTTCCGCGCTCAACCAGTAAATCGCAATATAAACAAAACTCGTTCCGACAGTCGATAACAAATCGGAGACATACATAAAACGAAACGCACGTGACATGATGCTTTATTCCTTTCCTAAAACGACTTCTTGTTCATCTTACAATTTTTCTCAATTGCTGCCCATTCTTTTTTCGTCATCACATCGTCATCGTATGTTAAGGCATTCTTACCCATCTGTAACAGAGCCGACATGTTCATTCGCTATACTAAAACGCATAGGGAGGTGAAGATCCATGAAAACGCAAACGCGTTATGACTATGAAACCGAACAGGAACAGGTCGACGTCCCGTCTGAGGCACGTCTAGGTTACTACTTTCTTTTGATTGTCCTGCCGCTTGGTCTCGCGCATCTTGTCCAGTCGCTTGCTCCTTCGCCGGATCAACACCACTCGTCCGTATTGACGGGTTTGACGTTCTTATCCATCGTCTTTTTCATGTACTTAGGTAACCGAGCGGCTGGAAATGCCAAAACGACCTTTTTCGGATACTCGATGTTCTTGAGTATCAGTCTGTTCGCGACGCTGTTTCTACCAACGGTGCCGATCATTTGAGCATAAGCAAACGAGCACATGTCCGACTTTGGACGTGTGCTCGTTTTTTAATGCGTATGCGATTCGTGTTTGCCGTCACAATACAACGTATTGCCATGTGCATGTTGATCCGTCTCGACCTGGATGGTCGCGTGGGTAATACCGACATGTTTTAAGTCGTGATCAATCTGTTCGCGAATCGACTCCGACTCCCGGACGGTCATGTTCTCCTTGACGACGACGTGACACGATAATGCGTTATAACCACTCGTGATCGACCAGATGTGTAGATCATGTAGTCCGAGAACGGCTTCGTTCGTCTGAATCGTCGAAACGACCTCATCAATGTCGACATCACTCGGCGTTCCTTCCATCAAGACGTGAACAGATGCCTTCGTCACGTAATAGCCGCTCCGTAAGACGAGGATCGCTACGATGATACTCGCAAGTGGATCCGCCCATCCCCAACCGAAGAACATGATCAGAAGAGCAGCTGCAATCGCACCGACCGATCCAAGCATGTCGCTTAAGACGTGCAGATACGCACCGCGCATGTTGAGGTTATGTTCGTGCCCACCGCCGCGTGTCATGATCCAGGCAACTAAAATGTTGACGAGCAACCCGAGGACACTAATGATCAGCATCCCCGTCGTTGCGACAGCGGGTGGATCGATGAAGCGTTGAATGGCTTCAATGAAAATATAGAGAGCAATGACAATCAGCGTCACGCCATTTAGGATTGCGGCTAAGATTTCAAAGCGTTTTGAACCGAACGTCTTGTTCGCATCCGGTGCTTGACTCGAGAACTGGAAGGCTAACAGGGCAATCGCAAGTGAAATCGAATCACTTAACATGTGCCCGGCGTCTGATAATAATGCCAAACTGTTCGTCCAAATTCCGCCGATGACCTCGACGATCATGAACACAGTAATGATCAGGAACGACAGCCCGAGTACCTTTTTATTATCCGTATGATGATGGTGGTGATGATGATCATGTGCCATGACATTGCCTCCTTTTACCTTTCATTCAAACGTCTACGTGAATTATAACGTGCCACTGTTCTTTGGTCAACGGGCTCATCCTTTATATCCCACAAGGGCTACTGTGTGAAACGACCGAATGACCGGTCCACGTTTCAAAATGACTTATTCGAATCCCCTTTTGTTTGCAAGCAGGATGAATTCCCGTTCGATCCGCTCATGTAATTCTTCCCCCTCTTCCCCTGCTTTTCCATCACAGTATGTTAAAACGAATCGTCCGCCTGGTCGTAAGGCTCGATACATTTCTTGAAGCGTTCGATCGACGGATTCCCAAAAATAGATCGTATAAATACTATAAATACCATCGACCGTCTCATGCACTAACTTCAAGTGAATCAGATTGGCTCGCTGAATCGTCGCTCGGTTTGCTTGAATGGCTTGTCGATTACGAAGCGTCGCAGAACGAACCATTGTCTTCGAGAAATCAAGTCCCATAACATGCGTTGCATCCGTTTGCGAAAGGAGAATGATTGAAAAGTAAATTTCCGATATCCCTTATCACTGAAACCTAACACTATGAAATCAGAGAAACATGTAATACTATACATAGACGTTTTTTTATGGAAGGAGTCAGCAAATGAACCGTTTGAAACAGTTACAGATTGTCTTGTTAGTGTTAATAACGATTTGTGCTTTTTTCTTCTGGGCAGGACATGGATTTGAAGTAAGTTCTCATCAGATCAGCGGAAACGGCAATCCAGGAATTTTATTTGCTTACATCATCGTTTTCCTGTTTCCACTTATCGTATTAGGAATCATCGTTCTTTTTTATTTGATTGACGCTCGTCCCCTCTCTTTGATGACTACGATTATTTTAGCCGCTATCTATACCTACATCGGTTATTTTCATCAGCGGGAAAGCTACGTTACATATCAGCATCTCAAAAGACAACAAATGATCGATGCCGGATTAGCTTTAGATTACATCGATGATGTTTTAGTCAGATTCTCCATTTATCTAAACTCACAATTTTTTAATCTGAACACATTTCTGATATATATCTGTTTGGTATTAATGACCGCGTCCGCTTTGTATCTTCTTCTTTCTACCATGATTCGTTTGATACAAATAATTCGATTTCGTTAAATGACTCAGACGAGCGACCTTTTTCAAACGACTTTTATATCTATACCATCAAATTGACGGGAAGTGATCGCATGAAAAAAGAAGTACGTCCACTAGTCTATACCCTTGTCGTTCTCGTCATGCTAATTGCCGCCTATCCAACGTATCGATTAGGATCTAAGGTGATTACGGAAATCAAGATTGAACGTTTGTTGGCTGAAACAGGATACGATCAGGATATCTCTAAAAAAGAAACGGTCTATGATTCAAAAACTGGAAGATATGAGATGAAAATCACATACACGAATGAACTGGATCACACATACTACTATGAAATCATTGAGGGGCATGTACTGACGACCGTATACGACCAGCATAATGTTGAAGTGACTGTCCCTGGTCAACATGAATTAAAGTAACTTGTCTTTTCAAATCAAAAACGAGGCCTCTCCACGATTTTCGTGAATGGACTCGTTTTTGGTAACTTAACATTCTTCTTTCATGTTCAATGATTCTGCCGAGCGGATCGTAATCTGTTTTGCAGCATCATCGATGGATATGACACAATCCCACGTCGGCTTTAATTGCAGTGTGCCTTTTTGATCCAACCACAAGACTGCAGTTAGATCGATGAAGTTTCCCATGACTATCATTTTTCTCGCCTTCTCATCAATGACGGCATATAGTTCATCATCCAAGCTGATTTTCCAGTCAAAGAATTCATTCTCATTCATCCTTTATCTCTCCCAATCCTTCATACACTCTCAAAATCATTCCGCTGTAGTAAACGTAATTTTCCATTTCTTCCGCGCAATCAATACAACGATTAGCGAAATCAACAGAGATATTTTAAGCGTTGTATCATCGATAAGGTGTACTCCGTAATGAAGCGAAAAAAGTACCGTTAGTAGAGCAACGACGCTTCCTAAAAAGATCATGTTTTTCATTCTATCACCTCGTTTTTTCAATGGATTTAACGTGTTGTCAATCCTTTGAAATATACCGTCCTTCTTGTTTGTTCGTAATCTGTACGCCGTCTTTATATCCCGTGACGTCAATATGACTCGATCCCGATTGATAAATCTCATATTCATTATTCGGTTCATCTTCGAACACGACGCGTGCGAAGAATTCTCCTGTGCTCGTATCATAGCGAATTTCTTTGTTCTTCACGTGTGTCATATAATCATGTCGCTTCAGATAGTGATTGATTGATTGAGTGACCTCTTGTTTTTCATCATAGTACAACGACTTATAGGCTGAAGCACCGATGATGCCGACTCCTAGAATCATCAATAACA
>NZ_DJUM01000018.1:0-196 GCF_002440475.1 Exiguobacterium sp. UBA6282
CAGCAATCTGCTTGATCGTCTCATATTGTTTGCGGGTGATCCCGCCGTCGAGCCCACTCATGTAGTTCGGTTCGAGCAGGTTCAAGTCTTCTGTGACGCTCCGGCTGCCTTCCGGACGAACGACGATATCGTATGATGAGCCCCAGCGTTTTTGCAGTTCATCGACGACCGTTCCGTTGTTGGCTTGCGTCGTACC
>NZ_DJUM01000018.1:216-3843 GCF_002440475.1 Exiguobacterium sp. UBA6282
TTCCAGATGAATTTAAGCATCGACAAAACCTCGATTCCTTTCAATGATGGTACGACCCATGTCAAATTCCTCCTAGTGATTAAATTATTGTTTCGTCAGATCGATTTTGACGGTCGTTGGTTTGGGAAAAGCTGGATCAGAAGCGAACAGAACGAATCGCTTCTGATCGATTGGTACTTGATAAACCAACTCCACTCGTGACTTGTACGGTGCGAAATATTGAAAACCGTTTTTCCAGGCTTTCTCATTGCGATTCACATAATCGATCGGTTCATAATCAGTTCCTTGCAAGTCTGTCAAGGCATACCGATTGGGACGATAAGTGATGAATCCTCCCAGATCATCCCCTGTATTTTGCATGACGACAGGGATCGTCACGAAACGATAACCAGCACGTTGCTTTAGATTCAGTTCTTTTGGTGTGTCAATCAATGCCTCGACATGAAAACGATCAGATTGATGTTTCGGATTCCCGGGAGTTGTTTGCGTGACACCTCGCTTCATCAATGTTTTTAATTTTTCCGTTTCCTCTGTTGAAGGATTAGTAGCTGTCGCATTCGCTTTTTTGATATCGTCGAGTGTGATCTTGACGGTCGTCGTTTTTTCGACGGCCACATCTTTTGCAAGCAAGACGAACACCTTTTGGTCAACTGGTACTTGGTAAACAAGATCGACCCATGATTTTTTCGAATTGATGTATTTGAATGCATTTACCCAAGCCGTTTTATCGTGATTGACATAATCGACGGGAGTGAATTCTTTTCCGTCAAGAGCAATCAAAGAGAAGGTTTGTGGTCGATACGACGAAAACGAATCTGCAGCTAATTCATCCCGGTTATGAAGGAAAACTGGAATCGTCACGAAACGATATCCTGACTTCTCCTTGAGCTTTAACTCTTTTGGTGTTGAAACGAGCTTTTTAACAGAGAAGTCATAATTCTTCGCCGCCGGGTCACCCGGGTACGTCTGAATAGCGCCTGCGTTCATCAATTGCTCCAGTGCCGTGTTGTCTTCGGCAGTATGTTTCTTATCGTCAGGATATTGAGCGAGATTTTTTAATTTTTGTCCGGTCGTTTGTACTTTTGGTGTCGTTATTTCTTTTTGAGCCGTTCTCGTTTCAGGTGCAACGAGGAGGAATAAACTCGTCGTCCCGATGACGAGCGTAGCAGCGATGCTACCGAGTGCCCATTTGAAGCGACGTTCGGTCAATTGTTGATTATCGTTTACGCCACCGATGGCTGCATTCGGTGTGATCCGCACAGCACGCTGGGCAGGAAGCAAGGCACCAAACACACCAGTCGTCACCGGAATCAGGAGCATAAGACTTAAGAAACCGAGTTCACTGGATGGGAACTGATTATAGACGAAGCCAATCATTCCTAAGGCAACAAGTAGACCGACGATTCCAGCGAAGAGTCCAGTCATCACACCCTCGCTTAAGACGAGAAGTCGGATTTGACCGTTGCGCCAACCGGTTGCCTTCAGGACGGCGAGTTGATTCTTTCGTTCGTTGACGTTTTGCCACATGATCTCGGTCGTTGTCAGGATGGCGATGAGTAAGGCGACGCCCATTGCGACATAATGCATCGTACCGACTTCGAGCGCGACGTATTCACCAAGCCATGTCGCATATAAGACGCCTTTCAGTCGGAACGTGATGAACAAGAAGAAGATGAACAAGCTCGTCGGTAAGGCAATTGCGATGATGGACAGAAGCGTGCGTTGCCAGTAAGTCGCGAGTTGGTTGATGCTCATTCCAAGAACACTTTGTGCTCGGACGAAACGACGTCCTTTTGAGACTTCGCCAGAGCGCATGCTTTCAAATGGTTGAATGCGTCTGATGAGTAACGTCGGAACAATCGTCCCGCCCCAGTAGATCAAAAGCCCGGACAATCCGATCAAGATGATGCGTCCGAGGGCAATCGGATGATCCGCTGTTATCCAAAATGATCCAAGAATCACCCAGGCGATGAGTGCGACCAGCGTTCCAAGAAGTGTCGCTTCTAGGAAGAGGAGTCTCGATAGCTGCCGTGAACGCCATCCGAGCGAGAGTAAAATCGCGAATTCTTTTTTTCGAGCATAGAGCAAGATGATGTTCGAACTGAAGACGTAGACGAGCGCGACAGCGATGACGCTCGCGATGATGCCACTCATTCCGACTTTCGCCTCTTGGAAAATCGCGATCGACGACCCGAGTTTGATCCACGGTTGCTGGACCCAACCGAGTGCCGATTCTCCTTTTAGACCGGGTAAATACGTCAAGGCGAGTTGCGGGGAGGAACCGAGTGTGACGTCCGTGATCAGACCCGTCTTATCCTCGATTTCCTGTGCGACAGCTTGCAATTTTTTCTCACTTGTTGCGTTCATCGTCTCGACCCCTTTGACGTTGACGCGAATCGCAGAAATTGCTTTATCCCCACGTAACTTAAAGGCAGCGTCGAGCGTCGTCAGCATCGATGGTGGTTTCGTCAGGAAGTCGTAGGAGTCGTTGGCGGGCTTGACGTCACGGACTGGATTGACCGGACGATCATTTTGATCCATGACCCACTGTGCTTTTGCCGGGAAGTAAGTTTCCATTGGAAGTTCAGTCAACGGATCCTTTGAAACATCGAGCTCCCGGGGGTTAAAGACACCGATATAGTTGAGATGGACTTGTTTCCATCCTTTAAAGCCACCTTCGAATTCACGTGCTTCGCGATACATGCTTCGTTTGAAGAGTAAGGATTCCTTGGCGACCTCTTTTGGTTGAACTTGGTAGGTAAAGGGCCAACGGGAACCGTACGGACTCTTAATTGTTTTGTATTCAACCGGTGAAGGTTTCAAAGTAATGGAAGACAGTGAATCACTATTGTTCGCATCGCCTGTTGATAAGGTGTTTTTAAGGATACCGTCCACGAGCTTTTTTTGGACGTCTTGAGTCGTGATCGAATAAGAGGTAGGCTCTCCTACTGGTAGTTTACTCAGGTATGATTTCCCACCTTTTTGTTCAATCTTTTGGACCATGTCTGCAACGCCTGTTGCAGTGAACGGAAGCTCTACCTTTTCATATGTATAGGTGCGCATCGCATCGACGTATTCACGAGAATTCAATAGAATCGGAATCTGCGTCGCTTGATCACCGTACGAAGCGGGAAGATCCGTTTCGCTGAAGAAACGGCTATATGTTCCGGTAGTGGTCGCTTTTTTCAAACCGACGAGCTGGTCTTCGGCAGCAGGATCGATTCCGGCAATCATGACTTCTGAGCCATAGTCATAGAGGGGTTGTTCACCAAGTTTTAAAGGGGAGACGCCTGTGCGCGTTGCGTCACCCATTGGTTCCCAGCCAGCAGCAAGAAACGTTGTCATGGTATAAAATTCGTTTTGGAGTCCCGTATTTTGAGAATCCTTGATTTTCAAGCGGTAAATCCCTTCTTCTTGAATCGTATGGGTACCGACGCTACTCGATGTCGATGTATAACCAATCATCGCGATTGGTGCTGCGACTTCGACATCAGCAATCTGCTTGATCGTCTCGTACTGCTTGCGGGTGATCCCACCGTCGAGTCCGCTCATATAATTCGGTTCAAGCAGGTTCAAGTCTTCCGTCACACTCCGGCTGCCTTCCGGACGGACGACGATATCGTACGA
>NZ_DJUM01000018.1:3888-7214 GCF_002440475.1 Exiguobacterium sp. UBA6282
CGCTCCTTGTTACGCCACCAGGAGTTCCAGATGAATCTCAGCATGTTCTCCACCTCATTTCGATTTGGTTAATTGAGCATTGTATAAGATGCCTTTCGATAAGATATTCTTTTATCCATATATTTCTTTTTATTTTTCCATTATATACAAATAAGAGTGAATTGACTAAAAAATCTGTTAATTATGGATATTAATTTTAAGGAAATAGAAATAGCACCTCACGGAGGAGGTGCTACATCAGGATTGACTCTTTAAACAACGCGTGGATTCCGTTTCCGCATGATGATCTCGTCAAACGAAACGCCATCATACAGTAAGGCATCAGGAATCATTTCAATGATTTGAAAACCGGCTTTCTTATAAGCTGCAATTGCTCGTTCATTGTGCGAAAACACTTCGAGTTCAAGTTGACCCAGCTGAAGTTCTTCGAAACAAAATCGAAAGATACACGCGATTGCCTCTGTCCCGTATCCTTGACCGGTCCAGGGGAGGGCACGCAGTGAAATCCGAAAGCCAGCGATTCCTGAATCCAAATCGATATCAAGAATCGAACACTCGCCAATCATCTCACCCGACGTCAGGCAAATTGCAAAATCATGACGCGTCGCATCAGCTTGAATCAAGAGAATATGCTGTTTAATCTGTTCGAGCGAAAACGTCGCCGTCGTTCCGGTCATGTAACGTAATGTCTCATTTTGTGTTTGTTCGAATAAGACGTGCGCGTCCGTCACTTCAATCTGGCGTAGAAAAATTCGTTCTCCAGTCAACTGTATGAATATCTTCCTTTCCTTCTCATGACGAAAGTTTAATCGTTTCATCGGTTTCGGTCGTAAAATATTGACGTTTCGTTCGGTCTTGCACGATGAAGACGATCAATACACCAATAAGGAGGAAGCCAACTGAAGCAACGGTATACGTCAAGCGGATCGATGTCTCGGCATATAGACCAATCAAGGCAGTCAGTAGAATGACACCAGTCGATTGTACAACGTGGATGCTACTGAGGAACCGTCCCATCAATTCGACCGGAATGTGTGTTTGAGCAAACGTCATGAAGCCAGTGTTTGCGAATGCAAGGGCAAAACTTAGCAAGAAAAAGCCAATCGCTGCAATCAAGAATGACGTCGCCGAGGCAAAGATCAAGTAACCGACAGGCGTCATCAGTGCCCCAAACTGGATCAAGAACCGGAGCGACAAGCGATGCGTAAAGGTTGCATTGACCGCGGAACCACAGATGATGCCGATTCCGGCGATACTGACGAGGAATCCATACGTACTCTCATCCATCTGCAAAACGATCGTCGCAAACGAGGCTTCAAGCGAATCGAGACCGCTCATCAGGACGATCATTAACGCATAAAAGGCATAGACGAGCGTGATATAGCGCCGCGTTCGTGCAAACTGAAAGGTTTCTTTCCAGTCCTTAAGAATCACTCGGAGTGAAAAGGGGACTGCTGTAGTCGCCGCCAAGCGGACGTCAGGCAAGACGGACAATAAAGTAGCAGAACACAACAGTGCTCCCGCGTTCAATACGATTGCTGTTTCTGGGGAACCGACCAAAAATAAGAACCCGGCAATTGACGGTCCGAGAATGAAACCGGCCGACTGAATGAAATTCTTTAATGCATTGAACCGTTGGCGACTAGTCTCTGGCACGAGCTTCGTCATGTAGATCAATGAGGATGTCTCAAATAGCGTGTTACCGATGTTCAGGATGAAGACGAGCGCATAGAGAACATACAATGAATCGATCAATGTCAGTGAAAAGACGAGCGCGGCGCGCCCGACGTCAAGCATTACGAGTAAGCGACGTTGATTGATTCGATCGACGACACTGCCGGACCAAAGACTCGTCAACAGCGCGGAGATTGGTAACAGGATATAGAGAAAGGAGACGGCGAACGCCGATCCCGTTCGTTCGAGGACGATTAAATTCAAGGCGATGAAGTAGACCCAAGCTCCAATGTTCGAGACACCGACACCAAGTAACAGCAATCCAGGGTATTTCCAATTCGACATATGACACACTCCTTTTTTATTTGTGTTTTAAGCCAATAAAAAAATCCCACCTCCAAGACGTTGGTCTTGGGGACGAGACTGTGCGTGTCGTGGTGCCACCCCTGTTCGCGAAACCGTCACCGGTACCGCCTTCATCGGTACGACCGCTTTTAAACGGCAAATACCTGAGCTCGATAACGGGAGCACCCGTCACGATATCCCCGATTCGGTTCCACCGTGCTGCTCAGAGGCTTGGTTCGGTCAATGACTTTTGCTCCTTCCCACCAATCGGAGCTCTCTAGGAAAAATCGAAATGACGTACTGTTCTCTTCAATGCGTTTGATTCATATGATTTGTCTCATCCTAGCATATGCCAAATGAAATCGTAAAGAATTTTTATCATTTTTTTACAATTGTTGAAAAAAGTACATAGGTATCAAAATTTGAAAAATGATAAAAGTGGTAAAATATGTAACGTGCTATATGTTACATTGTCTTAGTTATGTGTTCACTTTAAAGAAAGGTGTATGAAAGGTGGGAAAAAAGTGAAACGTTTGATTTTTTTCATATCTCCACTCCTGGTTCTTAGCGGAGCTGTCTTTTTTACGACGTTCCATCCGATCGAGCAAGCAATCTATTTCTTAATCTTATTTTTACTGACCTGTCTGTCAGCGATGACAGTAGTGGAGCGACTCGTCAAACATCATGATGTGATCCGGCGACTGAACACGATCCATCCACTTACCGGGATCGTACTGGGTACTCTAATGCTTGCCGTATTCATTGGTAGTATCTTGTGGCTAGCACCTTCACTAACGCACCCAAGTCCCGTCGGTCTTCTCGTCTCGTTCCTCTTCATGTATGGCGGAATCTTAGTCCTCGGTTTCATCGTCAGTTGTTTCTTCGAAGGCATCACGCGACAAACGAAGGATCAATTGATTCGCCCGGTCTTTCTGTTCATCGGAACCGGCCATCTCATCTTGACTGTCCTCGGAATCTTGCAACTGTATCGTCAAACTGGATGATAGCAAACCCTTCTGACGTATGAGACGACAGAGGGGTTATTGTGATTACTGAACGTTTAATATGAATCCAAATTGTCCGTCTCCTTGTTTCCAGCGGGAGTTTAATTCATAAGCATAGATACCAGGCTTTGTTGGAGCATTGAACTGGTCATTGTTCAAAGTGACGCGAGACTCTTGTTTTTGATCGTTCCACTGTATCAGTTTCACGCTTTTAAGATCACCGGATAATTCGACACGGACGGGGGCTCCGGCAGAGACGGTAACTGACGTTTTTCCCTTTGCTAGATCAAGACCGTCACGGTA